>JBBQBU010000169.1:0-10908 GCA_038318015.1 Chloroflexota bacterium
GCGGGTCAGGTTGGCCCGCATTACCGACCGTTCAGACCCTCTGGACATCCCATTTCGTTAGATTCGCGCAGCCTTCGCTCGCTTAATGTGCATCTTCGCAACTCCTTGTGACCCGCCGCCCTGCCGGATTGAGCAGATACATCCAGATCGAGTTGATCCGTGAGCCGCTGCTCGTGATGGAAGGCCGACCCCTGGGTGACTAACGCGCTTCCACGCTAGGGAGGCCGCCCACTGGCGGCGCCTCAGGCCGGCTTGCCCGTCGCCGCGCGCCCCGGCGCCTCGGCCACACCGGCCGACGCCTCGGGAGCAGGCTCGGCTGCGATGCTGGCCGGCAGCAGCACGAGGACCATCAGGCCGGCCAGGCCGTAGCCAAGCCCCTGAATGTTCAGCATCGTCACGATGCCAACGCGGTCGCCCTGCGCGCCAACCAGCGTCGAGAACGCTGCCGCCGCGCCGATAGCGTCCAGCACCCGGCCGCGAAACGCATCCGTTGTGGCGTGCTGGAGCAGCGTCGTGGTGGCGACAACCATGCCGGCGATCGGCACGCCGACTATTACCATCAGGCCGGCCAGGCCACAGGCCGGGCACCAGCACGTGATAGTTCAACGTCAGCAAGTCGATCAGCGCCAGCCCGAGCGCGCCCAACCCGACCATACGGGCCGGGGTCACGAGGTGCGGACGACTCGCCAGCAGCAGGTTCGCAACGATCAATGTGCGGCGGCGGTCCCAGCGATCCACGAAGACGCCAGCTACCGACCTGAGCAGCAAGCGCGGCATGACCAGGGCCACCAGCATCCCGCCGGTCGCCATCGTCGAGCCGGTCAACTGGTACACATAGACGGGCAGCGCCGTCTGCAGCAGCCGATCCCCGGTCAGGGAGATCAGGCCGCTCAGCCAGGCAAGTGCGAAGTTCCGGCGGTGGAGCAGCAGTCGAAGCGGACTCACTGGGAGAAGATGCGCGGTGGCAACGGACGCACGCAACCGCAGCGCGCCAGGTGTGGGCCAGCACCGCCGACTTCCCGGTCCACGCGCCACGGTCATCCATGATTTGGCACCAATGGTGCGGATGTCCTCACCAGGGCATGGTCAGGTCGTCTTCAGGTGTCGCGCAGGTTCGTTCGGTAGACTTCCCATCTGCCACATCGTTCAGACTGACGCCTGGGTGCGGCAGCGGCAAAGGAAGGTACTCAGCGGGTGACGCTCCGACCGATTCGACGCATGGCCCCTCTCATGTGCGCCGTCATGAGCGCGCTGGTTCTCCTGACAGCCTGCCAGACCTCCGTACTGCGCGAGACGCCCAGCACCCCGGCCGCTGCGTCGCCCACAACGGCCGGCATGCCCGTTGCCCAGGCGACAGCGCCGTTGCCGACAGCATCCCCAGCGGCAGCGCCGCCGGTCCCAGCCGGGCCGGCCGTGGCAGCATCGCCGCCGACTGCGGGGTTGCCGGCCATCGCGAGATCGCCGGCGGCAAGCGCCGCAACGGCCGCGCCAGCACCACCCGGCCCGGTCGCCTGCACCTACGGCCCGACGCATCGCATCGCGGAGGCGCAGGACCGGGCGGTCAAGGAGGCTTCGGCGCTGGTGGCGAGCCAGCGCTGGCCGGGCGTCTACTGGACCGTGAACGACTCGGGCAACGCCCCAGCGTTGTACGCCGTTGACGAAGAAGGACGAGCGCGCGGCACCTTCCGAGTTGACGGTGCCGAGAACGACGACTGGGAGTCGCTCCAGGTTGGCCCCGGCAAAGACGGCAACGGCACGGCGCTCTACATCGGTGACATCGGCGACAATGACGGCGAGCGCAAGGAACTGACCATCTACCGCGTGCCCGAGCCGGAGCCATCCGGACCGGGAGCACACGCCGCCAGCAGCCGCACGCCCGAGGCCGAAGCGTTCAAGATCGCGTACCCGTCCGGCGCGCGCGACGCCGAGACGCTGCTGGTCCACCCGCAGACCGGCGAGGTCTTGCTGCTGACGAAGGAACGCATCGGCGGCACCACCGTCTACCGCGTGCCACTGCCCCTGGACGCGCACCGCACCATCCGCATGGAGAAGGTCACGGATGTTGATTTCGGGCCGGTCGGCGTCAAGGCGGATCTGCTGGTGGATGGCACGGTGTCGGCCGATGCGCGCCGCGTCGCCATCCGCACCTACGGCAGCGCCCTGGAATACGACGTACAGCCCGGTGCGACGCTGGCGAGCATCTGGGGGCAGACGCCTCGCGTGTCGAAGCTGAACGATGGCCCGCAGGGCGAGAGCATCACCTACCGTGTGGACGGCTCGGCGCTGATCTCGATTGGCGAAGGCTCGCCGGCCCGCATCTTCGCGTCGCCGCGCGCCTGCTGACGCTCTGTGCGCGCGGCGCAGCCCGTGCGCTGCCGCGCCCGGCCCGACCGGCACCACCCGCTTGCCTGATCTACCGTTCACGACGCCGCCCGCCCTACGAGTGCGCCCCTGCCCGGCATCTATAATCCATGGGAACCGGCATACGGCCGGCTGGAGGCATCGATGCACGTCTTGCTCACCGAGGATCAGGAGCTGTTCCGGCGCACTGTGCGCGAGTTCGCCGACCGCGAGATCGCTCCTGTCGCGGCAGAGCACGACGAGGCCGAGACGTTCCCGGCCGCCAACGTCAAGAAGATGGGGCAACTCGGGCTGATGGGCCTGACCGTCCCGGTCGAGTACGGCGGCACCGGTGCCGGGCCGATGGAGTACGCGCTCGCCATTGAGGAGATCTCGCGGGCCGACGCTGCCCACGGCGTCATCATGTCGGTGAACAATTCGCTGGTCTGCGAGCCGATCGTCAAGTACGGCACCGAGGAGCAGAAGAAGGACTACTTACGCCGACTCTCCAGCGGCGATCTGCTCGGCTCGTTCTGCCTCAGCGAGCCGCAGTCGGGCAGCGACGCCCGCAACATGCAGACGACGGCGAAGCGAGACGGCGACTACTACGTCCTGAACGGCACCAAGAACTGGATCTCCAACGGCGGCGAGGCGGGGCTGTACCTCGTGTTCGCCCGCCTGGTAGGCGACGACGAGGGCGAAGAAGACCGCTCGGCGGCGTTCCTGATCGAGTACTGGCGCTTCGGGATTCGGTGCGGGCCGAAAGAGAAAAAGCTCGGCATCAGGGCGTCGGCCACCACCCAAGTCTTCCTGCAGGACTGCCGCGTGCCGGTCGGCAGCATGCTGGGCGAAGAGGGCCAGGGCTTCAAGATCGCCATGTCCTCGCTGGACGCCGGCCGCATCGGCGTGGCGGCGCAGGCGCTCGGCATCGCGCAGGCGGCCTTCGACGCGGCGGTGGCCTACGCGAAGGAGCGGCAGGCATTCGGGCAGGTGATCTCCGAGTTCCAGGGCATCCAGTGGATGCTGGCCGACATGCACCTGCGGATCGAGCAGTCACGGTCGCTGATCTACCAGGCGGCGATGTTGGAGGCGCGCGGGCTGCCGTTCGCCACCGCATCCTCAATGGCGAAGCTATCTGCCTCTGAAGCGGCGATGTGGGTCACGACGAAGGCGATTCAGATTCACGGCGGCTACGGTTACAGCCGCGAGTACCCAATGCAGCGCTACTTCCGCGACGCCAAAATCACCGAGATCTACGAGGGTACGTCGGAGATTCAGCGGCTGGTGATTGCGCGGAGCGTCCTGCGCGGCGAGCGCACAGCACCGATTGCCACAGAGGCCGCGCCGGCCCCACTGGAGACGAAGACGCCGGTCCTTGAACTGCCGCTGACGCCGGAAGAGTTGAAGCGGAAGATGGCCCCGCAGAAACTCCACCATGTCGCCGTCGCGGTGGACAGCGTGGACGACGCGCTGAAGTATTACCGCGATGTCCTGGGGCTGGAAGTGATCACCACCATGACCCTGGAGGACCGGGGCTTGAAGGTGGCGCTCATCAAGGCCGGCCCGTCCGAGATCGAACTGTTGGAGCCGACCACCGAAGAGAGCACGGTCCGCAAGTTCCTGGACCGGCGCGGGCCGGGTCTGCACCACGTCTGCTTCGAAGTCGAGGACGTAGAAGCCTCGATGCGCCACTTCGAGAAGAACGGCGCGACGTTCATCGACCCGGTGCCGCGCCCTGGTGCGGTCGGGTTGGTGTCGTTCATGCCGCCGTCGCAGGCCGACGGGGTGTTGGTTGAATTTGCCCAGACGAGCGGCTACAGCCTCCCCGAAGCAGAGGTCGAGGCCGACGATGCAGCAACCGACGAGGCCGCCGAGCCGGTCATTACCACGCCGATCTTGCGGGGCGCGGCCGGCTACACGCGGGCCGGCATGGGCGGCCAGTTGGCAGCGGCAGGCTGGCCGGCAGCGGTCGCCGCGCCGGCCGTCGAGGTGACGGCTGCGGAGGAATCACCTATCGACGAGGGCCACGAGCCGGCCCCCGCCGCCGACGCGCCGATCTTGCGGGGTTCAGCCGGCTACACGCGGGCCGGCATGGGCGGCCCGTCAACCGCGCCCGACTGGCCGGCAGCCGTCGCGGCTCCCGATGCCGGGCAGGCTTCGAATGAGGCCGCGTCCTCTTCGTCAGATGTCAGCAACAGCCCAGGCGTGGATGGTACGACTGATGACTTCGCCATGAGCGCGGCTGCTGGCGACGAATCGCCCACGGTGATGCTCGAACGGCCGGCCCAGGGCGATACCGCACCAGCACCACCGCCGGCAGCATCTGAGCCGCAAGCGTAGCCGGGGAGCACACCACCATGACGATGCGGGTGCTGATCGCGAAACCGGGCCTGGACGGGCACGACCGTGGCGCGAAGGTCATCGCGCGGGCGCTGCGTGACGCCGGCTACGAAGTCATCTACACCGGCATCCGTCAGACGCCCGAGATGATCGCGCAGACGGCCTTGCAGGAGGACGTGGACGCCATCGGCATCTCGATCCTCAGCGGCGCACATCTGACCCTGTTCCCGCGCATTTTCGCGGAGCTACGGGCGCGCGGCATTGATGACGTGGTGGTCTGGGCGGGCGGCATCATCCCGGATGAGGACGCGGCGGCCCTTGAGGCCATCGGCGTCCGCAAGGTGTTCGGCCCCGGCAGCCCGACGACGGCAACCATCGCGTTCCTCAAATCGCTGGAAGCGGAGCGCGCCGACACCTGACGGATCACGGCGACGGCGTGTTAGCGGCGGGCCTGATCGGCCTGCTGGGCGTGGCGCAACAACTGGAACGGCAGCACCTTACCGGCTTTCGTTGCAAGTGGCACGCGCCGCTGCACGACGATTGCCTGGGCTCGCTGAAGCATCCGCGCCTGGTGTGCCTCGATCACTCCGCCGCGCCCCAGTTCCGCCAGCAGCGTGGCGCGCACCGCATCCTCGTCCACCGGCCCGAGGTCGGGGTGCACCCGGAGCGCCAACCGGGTGCTACCGTCCGCTGCCTCTTCTTCAACGATCTGGTAGTCCACCGCCGAACCGCCGAACCGAGCAGGCAGCACCTCGTCCAGAATCGTCAGAATCTCGCCGCGCGCGAACGTCGTCCCCTCGCTGGACAGCTTCTCAAAGCTGCGGATGTCCGACAGGTGGGTGCGGAATCCGAGCGCCCCCAGCGAACAGCCGCAGTCGCGCTGCTCGAGGCGTGCCGCGTCGCCCGTCTCGGTATTGAACGCGATCTTGCCGGCCGCCATGCTGATTGAGGTCAGCAGCATGGCATCAACCGTCGGGCCGCCAGCGACGATCGGGCGGGCGCGCTCGACAATGGCGTAGCGGTCGTGGCACAGGTGCAGGTCATCGGCGTTGGTACCCTCAGCGCAGGCGTAGGCAATGAACGGGAACTCGATCGAGGCGTAGCTGGTGAGCACGTACGCTCCCGACGCTTCAATATGCCGCTTTCGCGCCGCACTCAGCGGCTCACCCCGGCAGTGAAAGACGATCCCCGCCAACGACTCGCCCACCCTGGTGGCTTCCAGGGCGACCCGCACCGCTGAACTGGTGCGCGTGTTGACCACCAGTGTCCGGCCCGCCGTGCGGTGACGTACTAGCCACCGCGCAATGACCTCGGGTTGCATCAGGTCGCAGGAGACGAGCGGCGGCAGTTCGCGTCCGCCGCGCCGAACGAGCCATGAGAGGAACGGCATAGCAGCCTGGACGATGGGCGGCATCGGGTGGATCGGATAGAACCAGGCGTCAATGGGCTGGCCCATCTTCAGGTGGACGAACGCCCACGCCGGTTGCGCGCCGAGCCAGAAGACGTGGTGCGGCGCACGGATGTTGTGGGCCTCGAACGCCAGGGCGACGGCCATTGCGCCGTCTGTGGTGCTAGATAGTGGCCGCCGGGTACGCGTTGGCTTGCCGCCCGAGCCGCTGGTCAACATCAGGTAGTGTGCAGGCACCGCCGCATTGTCGAAGTCATGATCGGCAAACGAGAAACGCGCGCTGCCCCGGATGGCCGGCTGCCGCCCCTTGAACTCGTCGAAGGTGACGTACACGCCGCGCTCAGCCAGGATGCTCAAGGCACCCTCGATGCCGTCCTGCTGCACCAGCCTTCGGAGGTCGCCCGGCTGGCAGCCAGCGTGCGCCAGCAGCCGTCGGTACGGACTGCGCGGCTGCTCATAGATGGTTGCCTGCACGATCGTCAGGAACCGCTGTTCACGAGTTGCGAGGTTCTGCTGCGTCTGCTGCCGTGCATCATCCACACCGACGGCCGTTCGGAGGAAGCCCGGCAACTCGCGAGTCAGCCGCGCCGCCATCGCGAAATCCTCACAGAGATCCCAGGCGTGCCGGCTCCATGCGCTGATGTTCCAGGCTGGCACAGACGACTCCAGTCAGTGGCGAGGTGGCCGTGCCGCAAGAAGGTGCTCAGCACGGGACCAAGTAGCATCATGTAGCACCGGGCTGGATCAGGGTAGCAGCGGAGTCGGGTAGGTGCCACGTCCCGTCGATTCCCGGATGCGGCTCAGGATACAGCGCAGGCGAGGCCGCGAACCCCCGGGGCCGTGGCCGGGGCCAGGGCGGTGGCCGCGACGTACAATCGTTCGCTATGCCAACCCGCGCGCTGCAATGGCTGGTTCTTGCCGCCATCCTCGTCCTGGCTGTGGCGTTCGTCGCACGGCGGGTGTCGTCGGTCGATCCGGTCGCGGTGCCCACCGCGGTGGTGAAGCCGGCGGCCTCATCCGCGCCGACGCCCCGCGCCGCCGGCCTGGCACCGGGCACGGCGAAGCCGACCACCGCTGTCCCATCGAAGCCCGCGACTGCCCCCAACTCGGCCCCAGTCGCCGACCGCGAGCCCATGGTCCGGGAAGCGACCTGGGCACCGGGTCAACTTGCCAGCCACTTCGAGAAGCACGGCGGCGAAGGTCCGTGGACCTCAGAATCCGTGTACGACGCCTCGGCCCGCGAGACGATCGCGCAGGGCACGGCCTTCACCTACCAGGACCGCGAGTCGAACGCCGAACGGCGCGGGTTTTATGACAAAACGGGCAATCGATTCACCGCTGTATCGCGCGACGGACGGCGAATCACCACCCACTTCCGGCCAGATCGTGGCGAGGCGTACGTGCGCGGCCTCAGCCGCTCCACCTACCGATGAACGGCCCGACGACCGGCCGCACGCCCGAGGCTCGCGCCATTGCTGGGCTGTTGCGGGGGCGTGGCATCGGCCGACACGCGCTGTTCCTGACCGCCCGCGAAGGCACCATGCTGCCGGACGGTCTGGAGAGCGTGTCAGGCTTCGCGCTGGACCGACGCGGCGAGGTACACGGCTTCTGGCTTGCCTGGGACGCCGACGCGGATGCCCCGACGCTCGCGCCGTTCTACGCGGTGGAGCGGCCAGATGAGGCGTTTGCCGACGACGCCGAGTACCACGCGGCCCGGCGCGCGCTCGGCCTCCCTTGACGCCCACTGCCCCGGCCGTCGTTCGCTGCCACCCCGGTCTCCCCTCTCCCGCAAGCGCGAGAGGGGTCGGGGGTCAGGGGTGAGGGGCCACCGCGTCACAGGTTCGACCCAGGAGCGTCAAGCCCTCGTGAGACTGGCGGCCGGCGCAGCCCCACGACGCATGGAGCCACGTACCATCGGCCTGCCGCCAGCGGTGCGAGCACATCATGGCAGCACCCAGCACCAGCACGCGATACCAGCACCCAGTACCTGTCGGAGTTGACCGTGATCCTGAGCGACCGCACGATGCGAGAGCAGATTGAGCAAGGACGCATCCGCGTCGAGCCGCTCGCGGATGGAGCGATTCAGCCGTCGAGCATCGACCTGCGCCTCGGCGACAAGATTCGCGTCTTCCGGAACAACCACATCTCGCACATCGACCTGCGCCACGATACCGCCGCCCTCACCGAAGTGATCGACTTGAAGCCGGGGCAGCCGTTCTTCCTGCGCCCGCTCGAGTTCGCCCTCGGTGTGACCGTGGAAGAGATCGAGGTGCCGACCGACCTCGTGGCACGCCTCGATGGCAAGAGCTCGCTCGGGCGGGTCGGGCTGCTGATCCACGCCACGGCCGGCCTGGTTGATCCGGGCTGGAAGGGCCGTCTGACGCTGGAGCTGATGAACCTGGCTCCGTTCCCGATCTCGCTCTTCTCCGACATGCGGATAGGGCAGATCTCGTTCATCCAGATGACGACGGCGGTGGACAATCCGTACGGCGGCGGCGGCCTGTCGAGTAAGTACCAGGGCGACACCGGCCCGACGCCGAGCCGCTACCACCTGGAGCTTGCCAACCTGCCGGACGAGGGCACCGGCAGCGCGTAGGCCGTTCCGTGGCGCAGCCGGATAAGCCGCCGACCGGGTGCATCTGTCTGGCGAGCACCGGGCGATGCGACGCGCATTGGCCGGGCTGGCGGTACGGGGCATCAAGACAACATAACAAAGTCCGAACGCCCAGCCTGCGGGGATGACGCCGTGGCCGGGCTTCGGTATGCTAGGCGAGAACCCAGCCAGCGGCGGCCGGTCGCCCACTGGGGACTGATCGAGGGACACGTGCTTCAGCAGTTCGGAGGGCTCTGGCGTCAGCTACGGGGACTGTCGCCGCTCGTGCAGGCGCTCGTATTTCTGACACCCGTGATTGTGGCCGCTTTGTTGGTACTTGGTGGACTGGTCGTCTGGACCGAAACAAAGCCGGCCGCAACGGTTCCTCCGCAGCCGACGCTCGTGGCGCAGGCGACTGACACGCCAGTGCCAGTCGCCCCTGCTCCCAACGAGCGGACCGTGATCGCGACGGCGACCCAGCAGGTGGCGCAACTGCCGACCGTGCTCGTGCCCACGCCTGTGCCAACCCGCGAGCCGACGCAGACGCCGACCCCTGAGCCGACCAACACCCCGACCCCCGAACCGGCGCGGAGCGCGCGGATCGCCAACACCGAGGGACAGGGGGCGAACATGCGCCGTGCCCCGAGCGTCTCGGCGCAGCGCGTGAAGCTGCTGCTTGAGGGCACAGTCATCGAACTGGTGGGCGGCGAGCAGCGCGGCGACGGCTACACCTGGCGCACCGTCCGCGACGTTGAGGGCAACAACGGCTTCGTCATTACCGACTTTTTGCAGCCGATCCAGGGGTCGCCTGGAGCCACGCCGGTCCTGCCCCCGCCGTCGATCCAGGTAGACGAGATCACATCGCCAGCCGCGCGCGGTGCTGAGGCGACGCTGAAAATCATCACGCGGCCCGGTGTGCGCTGCGAGCTACGGGTACTCGTCTTCGGCCCAGAGACGCGGCCGACCGAGGGGCTAGAGCCGAAGTCGGCCGATGCGGACGGCGTTTGTTCCTGGACCTGGACGGTGCCGCAGGAAGTGCTGCCCGGCATGTGGCGCTACCGCATCTCGGCCGGCGAGGGCGAGGGCCGCGCCACCCGCGAGGTGCCCGTCACGATCATCTGAGGCCCGAGCGCCGCGACGCGAGTGCCGGCGTCCCTGGCGAGCGACGTTCCAGGGGGTGGGTTTGCGAGCGGCAAACTCCTACGCCGTGCCAGCGCAGACTGGAGCCTCGTATGGGCGCGCCGCTGGCACGCCCGAAGCGCGCGGCCTAGCGTCAGGGGGTGACGGTAATGACGCCCTTCATGTGCGGGAACGGCACGCAGAAGTAGCGGTACGAACCGGGCGTGTCGAACGTGTAGCTGAACGAGCTTCCCGGGGACACCGTCTCCGAATCGAAGAGGCCGTCCGGCGACGTGATGGTGATGGCCGTCGAGCCGCTGTTGGTCCAGGTGACGGTGGTACCGGCGCTTACCGTCATTGAAGACGGGTCGTAGCGCAGCGACATCGTGTCGCCCGTCTGGGAAATCGTAATCTGGCTGTCGCTGGCCCGTGCATCGCCGGGCAGGCCCACCAGAATTAGGAGGCTGAGTGCGACTGCCGCGCACTCACGCCGATATGCGTCAAGCAGCCTGAAGACGGACATCGAGGGTACGGCTCCGATCACGTCGCAGTAGCGGCCCGCGGCTCGCACTACCCTGGTAGACGAAGAATGTACGCACGACGGGGACCACTCGATTGTATCTCCGCGCGCATTTCAGTAAACGGACGCCGAAGGCGTCGGTTGCGACAGTGGACAGGGCAGAAACGGTCGGCTATGCTGGCCGCTGCAATGGTGCGGCGGACCAAAAGCGCGTGGCCGTGGCCGGCGGATGCTGAACTGCGGCCAGGGACAAAGGGAGAGAGTTCGTGCAGGCTGATCCGACGACGCGGGTGAGTGCGCCAGCCATCGGGCTGATGGTGGCCGGCGGCCTGAGCGCCGCGTTCACGCTGCTCTACATGCTCTTTGTGGCGGTCGTCGGCGTGGCAGCCTTCACCGACAACCAATCGGCCGATGCCCTGCCAAGCGTTGGCATCATGATGGGCGCGGCCACGATCAAGCTAGCAATGGACGCCCTGACCATTTTCGCGGGCTATCAGATGCGCCAGTTGCGGAACTGGACCTTGAGCATGGTCGGGTCGGTCGTGGCATTGCTGCCCTGCTCCATCTGCTGTGTCCTGGGCCTGCCAA
>JBBQBU010000170.1:0-10881 GCA_038318015.1 Chloroflexota bacterium
GTCAGGCGTCCACCAGGGCGCATTCGAGCGCGTCCAGCGTCGGCGGGATCTCGAACGTCTTGCCGCGGCCGCTCGTCGGCAACCATCGCTGATCCTTCAAACCGGTGCCACTGACCAGCGCCACAATCCGCTGATCGGACCCGCCGAGCGCGGCGCGGTCAGCGATTACGCCGGCCAGCGCCGCCGCCCCCGCCGGCTCAGCCAGGATGCCGCTAGTGCGGGCCAGCAGCGCCATCGCCGCGCGCAGTTCGTCGTCCGAGACGGCGCGCCACGAGCCGCCAGTCTTCGCCACGGCGTCCAGTGCTTGTCGGCCGAAGTACGGGTCGCCCACGTCGATGCCGTCTGCAATGGTACTGGTGGTCATTGGCTCCCAGGCATCCTTGCCGGCGTCGAACGCCCGGACCAGCGGCGCAGCGCCCACCGTCTGCACCCCGACGATGCGCGGCAGCCGCCCCTCCACGCCACACCGAATTAGCTCCTCACAGCCGTGCACGAACGCCGCCAGCGTCACACCGTCGCCAACGGGCAGGTACACCACGTCCGGCATCCGGCGACCGAGCGCCTCCCAGACCTCGAAGGCCACGGTCTTCTTCGCCTGCAGTGCCAGCGGATTGCTGGCCGTGTTCCGGTTGTACCAGCCGAACCGGGCGCAGGCGTCGTCGCTCAGGCGGTATGCCTGCTCATACGGGCCGTCCACCAGGAAGACGGTTGCCCCGAAGGCCCGCATGTAGGCCACCTTTGCCGGGGACACCGTGCGCGCCGACACGAAAATGTAGGCACGCAGTCCCATCGCGGCAGCCCCGGCGGCCAACGAGCAGGCCACATTGCCGCTCGACGCGCAAGCAATGGCCGTCGCGCCCTGGCGCGCCGCGTCCACAAGGCACAACGCCGTTGCCCGGTCCTTGTTCGAGCCGGTCGGCGTCCGCGTCTCGTCCTTCAGCAGCAATCCCGGCAGCCCCAACTCAGAGCGCAACCGCGCCGATGCGACCAGCGGCGTCCCACCAATCTGGAGCGGATAGATGCCGGTTCCATCCAGCGGCAACAGCCGCCGCCAGCGCCACATGCCATCATGATTCGGCAGCTCGGTGGGGAGCAGCATCGGGCCGTACGGATACGCCTGCGGCACGGGGGGTTCGCCGGTCATGACGGGCACCTCATTTTGCGGCGTGCAGCGGTTTACACGTCGGTACGATCCTAGCTGTTCGCCGTTCGCTGGTCGCTCGCTTCCGTCGATGACACACGCGGTGCAGCGTCCGGCGCGGTCGGGTCGAGCGGCTGGGCGCGGCCGGTCCAGGCCCGCTCAAAATCCAGGAGCGCCGCCAACTGCCGATCGTTCGGGGCCGCCTGCCACCGCTTCGAGCGCAGCAGCCGCAGCGCCGAGCTGCTGGTGTGGCCCTGCGCCACCATGATTGCCAGCCCCATGAGCGGGCCGCGCCCGACGCCGTGTTTGCAGTGGGCGTATACCTGCCCGCCCTGCTGGAGCCGCTCGATTGCCCAGGACGCGCCGGCCCGCAGTTGATCCTGACTGGCAGCGAATCGGTCCGTTGCCGGCAGATACAGCAACTCGATGCCGAGGACACGGAGCGCTTCCTCGTCGTCCTTCGCCTCTTCGCGCAGGTCGATGACGGCGGTGACACCCATGGCCTTCAGGCGCGGGTAGGCATGCATCGGGACGCCGCCGCCCACCACCAGATTGTCGGTAATCCGCGACAGGTTCAGGCTCTGGCGGTTGAGCTTCGTCGTATATTCCAGAATCCGGGCGATGCCGCGCAGCCATAGCTTGCCGGCCAGGTTGTACCAGCGAACCACGCCCCGCTCGTCCGCAGCGGAGCCGTAGAAGTCAAACTTTCGCATCCCACTCCAGCCGCCGTTCTGGTTGGCGACACACCCACATCGCCCCCATAGTATCTATCACGAGCGGCTGCCGCCTACCGCCTCAGGCCCGCGTGCCCCGTTCGTGATAGAACGGACCGTCGCCCGAACCCGGGAGGGTGCTGTACAATCGAGCGCTCCATGGCGCTGTCATGCTGCCCGCTTCGGAGCCTGAGGAGCATCCTGTCGATGTCCCGAGCCTTCCCATCCCCGGTGATCCAGGCTGGAGCACCGCACGTCGCCCCCCCCAAGGGCGACGAGGTTGTTACCAGAATCAGCCCGATGGCCCCCGGCCTGGCCGCCGTGTTCCGCGAATTGTGGCAGTTCCGGCACCTGTTCACTGCACTGGTCTGGCGCAATGTGCGCGTGGAGTTCGATGCCACCCGCCTCGGGTCGGCCTGGGCCATCTCCCGTCCGATCCTCTTCACCATCGTCTTCGTAATGTTCCGAGGCTTCTCAGGCGCGAACACCTACGTTGACCTACCGTACGGGCTGTACGTTTTCAGCGGCCTTGTCCTCTGGAATTACTTCCTCGACGCAGCTACAGCATCGGCCGGGGCGATCCGCCTCGATGCGGCGCTGCTCACAAAGGTCTACTATCCGCGTCTGCTCACGCCGATTGTGCCGGTCTTCGCCACGATGGTAAACGTCGCTATTGCCCTGGTACCGCTAGTCGTGATGATGGCCTGGTACGGGGTGCACCCTGGTTGGCCGGTTCTGCTGCTGCCGCTCGTACTGCTCCAAGCGATCCTGCTCGCCCTCGGTGTCGGCACCCTCGTCTCCTCGATCTCGATTGAGAATCGGGACTGGGAACGGGCACTGGCGTTCCTCTTGAGTATCGGCCTGTGGCTATCGCCCGTGGTCTACGCCCCGCAGATGATTCCAGGCATCCTCTACGACCTCTATCATCTGAATCCGATGGTCGGGTTATTACTGGCCTTTCGCGCGGTACTGTTCGACGGCTTCCCGATACCCACCTGGGAATGGGCGTACTCTGCCGCCTGCACCGTGGGCATTCTGCTGCTGGGCCTCTGGGCGTTCCGGCGCACCGAAGCGCAACTGGCAGACCGTCTCTGATGCGACCGGCCGCCATCACTGCGCGAGGCATCTCGAAGCAGTACACACGCGGAGCCAATGGCGGATGGTCGCTGCACGGCGGCTTCGGCGCGATCGGCCGGATGCTGCGTGGGCAACGGCCGGTGCCGGCCCGGCAGAAGCCCGACACGTTCTGGGCGCTGGACGACATCAGCTTTGACATCCAGCGTGGCGAGCGCGTAGGGATTGTCGGGCGCAATGGTGCCGGCAAGTCCACGCTCCTCAAAGTGCTGTCGCGTGTCGTCTTCCCGACCACTGGCGAGGCATTGATTCGTGGGCGGCTCACCTCCCTGCTCGAAGTCGGTACCGGCTTTAACGAGAACCTGTCGGGCCGCGAAAACGTGTATCTGAACGCCTCGATTCACGGTCTGCGGCGCGACGAGATCGAACGCCGCTTCGACGATATCGTGGACTTCGCAGGGGTGCAGCCATTTCTTGACACACCGGTAAAGCGGTACTCCAGCGGCATGCAGATGCGGCTGGCGTTCGCGGTGGCGGCGCACTTGGACCCGGACATCCTGCTGCTTGACGAGGTGCTGGCGGTTGGCGATCTGTCGTTCCAGCAAAAGTGCCTGGAGCGCGTCGAGGGGTTGGTATCTGAGGGCCGAACACTCGTTTTCGTGTCGCACAGCCTGGATGCCATCACTCGGTTCTGCGACCGCTGCCTGTGGATTGACGGCGGACGGTTGCGGATGGACGGCCCGGCCGACGTGGTTGTCGCGGCGTACCTGGAGGAGATGGCAGATGTCCGGCCGACGCGCAGTTGGCTGCCGAATATCGCCGATGTCGCAGCCGACGCCCCCACCTCGGAAAACATATCTTATGAGCTCGTCAGTGGCTCGACGGTGGATGCCACCGGCACGGCCCTGCTGCCGCCCGGCGATGACGATGCCCGGCTACTGAGCGTGCGAGTCATTGGTGAAGACGGCCAGCCGCGTTCCAGTGCCGCCGTCGACGAGCCGGTCGGCGTCGAGCTGACCTTTGATGTCCTGCGATCTGGCAAGAACATCCAACCTGCGGTGCGGCTGCTCGGGGCTGCGGATCAGACACTGTTCGCCGTGGCCTATACTGACCCCCTCTGGATGACCATACCGCCGCCAACGGGCAGGCACACCACGACTGTCTGGGTGCCGAGCAATTTGCTCAATGTTGGCATGACGCACGTTGCTGCGACGCTCGCCACGCCAGATCCGTTCGAGATCCATTGCCATGTGCAGCGAGCGGTTTCATTTAGCGTCACCGAGCGATTTGACGATAAGGCCACAGCGCGCGGACTCTACAGCCGCGATTTCCCTGGAGCGGTACGGCCACGCTTGCAATGGGATACCCGGCGTTCACACCCATCGCAGGGAGGTTCTGCCGCTGTCTTTGGCGACCCGACGACGGTCGTGGCCGAGGCCACACCGTGACCGGCGCACCCACGAACAAGAATCGGGTGGAAGGGGCTACTGTGCCGGCGTTGCTGTTTGACGAGCCGTACTATCTGGAAATCAACGAAGCTCGCTGGGCGCTGGCACAGCGCGTGATCGGCGATCTGACCCCGCACGTGCCGGGCGGCCTCGCAACCTGCGTTGATGTCGGCAGCGGCCCGGGCTGGTTCGCCGAGCGGCTGCACGGGCTGGGCCTGCGCGTCACCGGCGTTGAAGGCCGGCGCGAACTGGCCGACGAAGCCGCACACCGCGTCCCGGCGGTCGATTTCCGCTGCCTCAACGTCGAGTCTCCGACGGAGATGGCCGGTCTCGGCACGTTCGACCTGACGTTCTGTTTCGGGCTGGTCTATCACACGGAGAACCCGTTCGCCGTCGTTCGCAACCTGGCGGCTGTCACCGGCAAGGTGCTCTTGCTGGAATCGCAGGTACTGCCCACCGACGAACCGATCCTGCGGATCATCAGTGAGGGGCAGAACCACACCCAGGGATTGACCTTCCACTCGGTCATCCCCTCCCGCACGACGCTGGTCAAGATGCTGCAAACGGCGGGCTTCACCTGGGTGGCTGGGCACACCGGCCGCATCGAGCATCCAGACTTCTTTGACACCGACGAGCGGTATCGACGGCGTGGCGTCTACCTCGCAGCGCGACAGCCATACGAGATCGCGGAGTTCCGGACGCTGCCATCCGTCGCCACGCCGAAGTACGACTTTGCTCGGCCGCAAGGCCGCCGGTGAGCGCATCTGCGAGACCGGCGTCAGACGCTGCGGCAGCAACGGCGGCCCGACAGCTACAAGAGCAGCTCCGGTTGCTCCACGCGCTCCGCGCCGAAGCCCGCCTGCAACCGGGCTTCGAAACGGGCTACGTCCGCTTCGTGCGAGCATTGCGCGAGCGCCTCCACCCGCGCGGCGTCCACGATGTCCGCACGGTGGCCCACCCTGACGGCCTCACGTTTCAGGTGAACCTCGGGGACCGGCTCGGCTGCGATGTGTACTACGGCTACGTCGAAGAACGGTTCGAGGCCGGGCTGTTCGCGGACGTGCTCCCGCTCGGTGGCACGATGGTCGATGTTGGGGCGAACTTCGGATATCACGCCGTCCACTGTGCCCGGGCAGTCGGCCCGTCTGGCGCGGTGCACGCATTTGAGCCTGACCCGATCGCGTATGAGTTGCTTGCGGCAAACGTCGAGGCCAATGGGCTGACTGGCACCATCCGCACGCACGAGGCCGCCGTGGCCGACCACGACGGCGAAGTTCAGTTCTACGTGGCAGAAGAGGCGGCGTTCAGCAGCATGACGGCGACCGGCCGCTCGGCTACCCGTGACGTACTGACCATCCCAGCCCGGAGCCTCGACTCGTTTGCCGCCGAGCATGGGATCACCAGAATCGACGGGCTGAAGATTGATGTCGAGGGACACGAGGCCGCCGTCTTGCACGGTGCAGCCGGCCTCCTGGCGCGGTCGCCCGATCCACTGTTGATGCTGGAAATCAGCGTCAAAAACCTGTCAGATTCGGCGCGCGTTGCCCTGCTGGCGGCGCTCGAAGCCCTGTACACCGCCGGCTTTGGCGGCCTGATGCCCGACCTGAACGCCGAAGGCGGCATGCGGGCCGTCGACTCGGCCGCTGCCGCCACCGCCCTGACGAGCGCCAACCTGTTTCTGCTGCGTCCAGGCGGCAGCATGTCTGAGCGTCTGCGCGCTGCTGTTGCCCGTCGCCTCCTCGGCCCCCACGCGCTCGACGCCCAGCCGGCATCCGAACCCGTTGCCGGCGGTGAGCAACGCCCTGTGGTCCACCTGTTCACCGGCCTTGATCCTGATCTGGTCACAGCTGCGTTGCGTGACAAGGCGGACGCTGAGGAGCGTGCCGCCAAGCTGTCGCACACCGTTCTGCGACAGGGTGAACAGATTGCGCTGATGCGTGCCGACCGCGAGGCGCTGCGGTCCGATATACGCAAACTAAGCGGGACGCCGTTCGGGCTAGCGTTCCGCATTGTGCGGCGGGTCAGTCGGTCGCTTATGCCCACCCGGAAGCGTCCGTCGTGAGTAGCCGCATGCCTGCTGCTCCCGCCTCGGCGGGACATTGAGCATGGTCGTCGGCCGCATCGCGCGCCTGCTGCCCCCGAATGTCCGGCGTCGCATCCTGAAGCTGGCGCAACGGCAAGCGCGACGGGCCGGCTATGCCCTGGTGGTCGCACCGGCCCGCGAGACGGGCGCGCCGACCTGGGATGTCTGGGACTGGGTCGCCGCGCAGGCGCAGATTCGCACCATCATCGACATTGGCGCGAATGACGGCGAGTATGGTGCCTATCTGCACGAGTTCTTCGCCGCCAGGACCGTCCATGCCTTCGAGCCGCTGGCGTCCAGTCGGGCGAAACTCGACGCGCTGCGGGGCCGCATCCCCGACCTCCGTGTGCACACGGTCGCCCTCTCCGACGAGGTGGGTCAGGCGATCTTCCACGAGAACGCGTTCGGCCCGGCCTCGTCGCTGCTCCAGATCAGCGACGAAGCCCGCCGCGCCTTCCCAGAGACTGAAAGCGCGGTTGCTGTTACGGTGCCGCTGGCCCGCCTGGACGACATCCTATCCGTGGACACACTGGAACCCGACATCTTCATCAAGATCGACGTACAGGGGGCCGAGGACCGCGTGATCCGGGGCGGGCAGGCCGTGTTCTCGGCCGCCAGCGTCGTCTTGATCGAGATGTCGTTTGCGCCGTTTTACGTCGGGCAACCGCTCTTCGACGATGTCCACCGACAACTGACGACGTGCGGCCTGCACTTCGCCGGCTTCAAGAACCAGATCAACGATCCGAGCAACGGCCGGCCGCTCTTCGCGCATTGCCTGTATCTGCGCCAGAGTGACCCGGCGCCGACCGGCCCCCACGCGCAGGCGTGACTGCTGTACCATCCCGTGTGCTCGCCCCGTCGCTGGCGTCGGTAGCCTGCGCGCGGGCCTGGCAAGAGGTGATCCTGTGGCGAGTCGGAGTGCAGCGATGAGCGGTCTCGCGCGGCGGTGCGGCACAGTAGCGGTTATACGTACGTGCCGCCAGCAGCGGGAAGTCCAGCACGGAGGCGGCCGATGACGCTCATCAGCATTGTCGTTCCCGTGTACTACAGTTCCGCGACGTTGCCGACGCTTCTAGCGCGCTTCCGCGCCATTGCCGCCGATCTGCCAGCGTTGGACTTCGAGTTCGTCATGGTTGATGACGGCTCCGGCGACCACTCGTTTGCTGTGCTCGAAGCCGAGGCCGCCGCCGACCGCCGCGTCCGTGCGATGCGCCTGTCGCGCAACTTCGGCTCCAATGCGGCGATCCTGGCCGGCCTGACGCATGCGCGCGGCGACTGCTCCGTCGTTATCGCCGCTGATCTGCAAGACCCACCGGAGTTCATCTCAGAGTTGATCCGCGAGTGGCAGTCTGGCGTTGACATCGTGCTGGCCGCGCGCCAGTCCCGTGACGACCCATTTGTGAGCCGGGTGTTCGCCTCGGCATTCAACCGGCTCTTCAGGAAGCTGGTCTTCCCCGACTTCCCGCCCAACGGCTTCGACTTCTTCCTGGCGAGCCGGCGCGTCTGCCGGCAGCTCATCACGATGAACGAGCGCAACTCGTACATCTTCGGACAGATTATGTGGGTTGGCTTCCCACGCAAGATCGTGTATTACGACCGAGCGCGCCGCGATGAGGGCACCTCGCGCTGGACCGTCGCCAAGAAGGTCAAGTACCTGATCGACGCGTTCACGGCCTTCTCGTATCTGCCAGTGCGGGCCGCGACGCTGCTCGGGTTACTACTGGCTGTGGCCGGCTTCCTCTGGGCGGCCGTGGTGGTGGCTGCGCGCTTACTCGGCTGGATTCCGGAGACGGGCTTTGCAGCGATGATGGTGGCGCTGCTGCTGCTATCTGGCACCCAACTCGTCGTCTGCGGCCTGATCGGCGAATATCTCTGGCGCGTGCTCGAAGAGGCACGCAATCGGCCGGTCTTCCTGGTGGCCGACAGGATCAACCTCGACGATGACGCAGCTGCTGGCATTGGTGCGACGTCTGCGGTGGCTAACGGTACCGGCATCGTGGGGATCTCGTCTTTTCCGGCGCACGCGGTCGAGCCTCTGGAGCCTCGGCGCGCGCCGTGATCGACGGCCTCAGCGCGGAAATGGGGGTGCCAGCCGCGCAGCCGCCGACCCCCAAGGTTGACGACCGGCCGCTCCAAATTGCGAGCATGCGCCGCGTGTTCTTGCCGATCGCCGCCTGGACGCTGGCGCTCTACCTCCTGACCTTCCTGGCTGTGCGTCGTCACTACGTCATCTTCCTGCCGCACTACGACTCCATCGGTAGCTTCTCGTACCTGTACGACATCGTGAACAACGTCCAGGCAGGGCACCTGACGGACGTGATCGCAGCCGGCGTCTCCATTGGCACGACCTGGCTGCAACCGGCCTATGCACTGCTGTTGGCCTGGGCACCGATCAAAGCCCCGGAGTGGCTCGTGTCGCTGAACTTTGTGCTGCTGCTCGCGGCGCAGGCGGCAATCATCGACTTTGAGCGCACCATCGGCGCGAGTCCGCTGCGGCAGGGCATCGCGGCGTTGCTACCCGTGGTCCCAGGCAGCATGTACGCCTGGGACGGCGGCATCCAGGACTTACGCCGCGACATCCAACTCGTCATTCTGGCCCTGGCGATCCTATTCCTGGCGATGTCCTATGTGCTCCAGCCGTCATGGCGGCGCGGGGCGGCACTGGGGCTGCTGGTCGGGCTGGCCCAGTGGTCGCGCGACAACGCCGCTGCAGTCATCGTGATCGTCACGCTGCCGGCTCTGGCGCTGGCAGTGTCACGAAGTCGGAGTGCTGGCGGCTCGAGGCTGTTCGTCCGGCTGGCGATGGTACCGGTGGGCGTGTTCCTGCTGGTGGCCGTGCCCTATTACGGCTTTTCGCTGCCGGCCACCATTGAGCGGTATGCCGTCAGCGTCTGGGGCGTCGGTGAGAGCCGCATCGAATCGCTGATGGCATTCTGGAACATGCCATTGAGCACGCTGCTCGGCGGCGATTTCCGCATCAGTGGCCGCGTGCGCGTGGCCGCTGCCACGGGCGCGCTGCTGTCCGGCGCAGTCCTGGCCCTCGGCCTGCTGTGCAGGCGCGGGGTGCTCACCGTCCGGCTGGATCGGCTGCGGCAGCCGGGTCCGGCCCTGCTGCTTGCAAGCGGCGCGTGGGTGGTCGCTGCTGTGCTGCTCTATAACACGCTGCTGCTCGGGTACGGGGCGCGCTGGCACGGCGTCCCGTTCCTGCCGATCATGGTTGGTTTGGTGGCGCTGATGGTCGGACTCCTCGGGGCTGTCAGCCGAGACGCTGCTGCCCGGCAGGATGGTGGGCGCGGCGCGGCGCTGGCGGTAGGCGCAGCGAGCGTCGTCCTGCTGCTGTCCGCGCCGCTTCGCATGGTTCTGAACGAGCAGGTGCCAGTCGGAGCCGAGGACGTGGCCGCCGTGCGCGCCGCCAGCATCGAGATCGCGCAGCTTGCCGCTGGCCGGCCGGTCGCCTTCCTGAGCTACGACCGCTTCAGCCGCCACCATGCACAATACTATCTCGCCCAGGCCGGCATCCCGCCGATGGCAGACTTCGAGAGAACGGCGAAGGCGTATGGCGACTTCATCGACCTGGATCAGCCTATGCGAGCGACCGACACCCCCGACGAGCTACGCCAGCGCCTGGATCGGACCGTCCGCACCTACGCCGACTTCGCGCTGGTGCTCGCTGACCCGGCCCGGTATGACGACCCGCGCGAACCGCTGTGGCCGTACCAGCTGGGGCGGCCGGTCGTTGAGGGGCTGCTGTCTGATCCGAGCTGGCAGCGCGTGGCGGCCTACGAGATGGCGGAGCGGTCGTTCGTGGTACTGAAGAACAACGGGCCGAGCCGAGTCAGCGCGGGGCCGGGGCAGAGGCAGGCAGCGGCTGATACAGCGCCGGTGCACGGGCTGGGCCTGGCGGGGCACGGGGGCAGCCGATGACGAACATCGTGCGCCGGGGCCGGTCGCTCGTCGCGCGGATACTCGGACGGAACCGCAAGGGCATGCCGCAGCCCGGCGACCCGCGCTTCCCGGACTGGAAGCGCCTGCTTGACCAGAGCCGCCCCCTCTGGAACGCGGCACAGGCGCAGGCTGCCAGCGGGCCGCAAGTGCTGATCGGGAGCACCGTGGGCGGCTACACACCCGGCTCGATTTTCGAGAGCCTGCTGGCTGTAGCGCTGACGCTGCGTGGTGCGCGCGTACAGACGATCATCTGTGACCGCCTGCTGCCCGGCTGCCAGCGCGCCGAGTTCGTGGACGTGCCTAACCCCACGGTACTGGTCGAGTACCGGCTACCCGAGCGGCTGTGTGATCGTTGCTACGCGACGGGACGCTACCACTTTGACCCGCTGGGTCTGCCCGTCAACCGCCTGAGCCAGCTTGTCACCCGCTCAGAGAAGCTCCAGGCCCGCCGCATCGCCACCGAGCTACCAGCCGACG
>JBBQBU010000171.1:0-10849 GCA_038318015.1 Chloroflexota bacterium
CCGCGCCCGCATGGACTTCGCGCTTGAGGACGTGACACCCGAGAAGCTCCAGGCCATCGAGGACGAGACGAACCGGCTGCTGGCCGAGGGGCACCCCATTCACGTCATGTTCCTGCCGCGCGAAGAGGCGTTCGCGATTCCGGACTTGATCCGCACCAACATCAACCTGTTGCCAGCCGGCATCACGGTCGTGCGGGTCGTGGACATTGAGGGGATCGACCAGCAGGCCGACGGCGGCACTCATGTCGCCAACACGACCGAGGTCGGACGGGTCAGGATCGCGAAGACCCAGAACAAGGGCCGCATCAACAAGCGCATCGAGATCGTCTTGGAGGCGTGACCGTGCTAGACGAGATTGAGCGCTGGGCGCGCACTGAGCTTGAGACCAAGAACGCCGCGCGCGAGCAGGCGCTGTCGCACTCGCGCGAACTGACTCGCACCTGCGCAAACACTATCCGCGCCGTGCACCGCCGCGACTTCGCTCAGGCTGAATTACTGCTGTCCGCCGCCCGCGAGTTGTCGGAGCGGCTGGCGCGCAACCTCGCGCCGTACCCCGACTTGTTCTACACCGGCTACGTGCAGGACGCGCAAAAGGAGTACGTCGAGGCGACGGCCACGCTGGCGTTGATCAGCGGCGCACCGATGCCCGCACCGGAAGCGCTCGGCGTGGCGGCGGCCCCGTTCCTGAACGGGCTGGCCGAAGCCGCCGGCGAGTTGCGGCGCTTCGTGCTGGACAAGCTACGGCGCGGCGAGATCGACGGCAGCGAGACGCTCTTGCAACAGATGGACGACATCTACAGCCTGCTGGTGACGATCGACTACCCGGACGCCATCACCGGCGGCCTACGCCGCACGACCGACCTGGCCCGCAGCATTCTGGAACGCACGCGCGGCGACCTGACATTTGCCTTGCGACAGCAGGAGCTAGAAGCGTCACTGGCGCGCGTCGAGCAGCAGATCCAGGCGACCTTGCGCGCCACCGGGACGAACGCCGAGGCCTGACACAGGCCATGCAGAGCCGGTGCGGTTGGCAGCATCCGGCGCGGACGCCAGCGACCCTGTGAACGGTATCGTACCGACACAGACATTCGCCCCAAACGCGAGGTTGCCGTGACAGATACGTTCCGCGCGCTCGTTGTAGATAAGACCGCCGATGGCGTCGCCCTGACCATGCAGGACTGGTCGCCCGAGCAGTTGATGCCCGGCGAGGTAACGATTCGCGTCGCCTATTCATCCGTCAACTACAAGGATGGGCTGGCCGCCCGCGCCGATGGCAGGGTCGTGCGGACCTATCCACTGATCCTGGGCATCGACCTGGCCGGCGTGGTCGAGGCCAGCGCCGACGACCGCTACCATCCTGGCGACAACGTGCTGGCCCATGGCTACGACATCGGCGTCGCGCACCACGGCGGCTACGCCGAGTTGGCGCGGGTGCCGGCCGGCTGGGTCGTGCCCCTGCCCGCTGGGCTGTCGGCGCGGCAGGCGATGGCGCTCGGGACGGCGGGCTTCACCGCCGGACTCTCCGTCGCGCGGCTGGAGGCGGCCAGTCTGACGCCGGGGACCGGCCCGGTCGTCGTGACGGGCGCGTCGGGCGGGGTCGGTTCGACGGCCATCGACATTCTGGCAGCGCGCGGCTACGAGGTCGTAGCAAGCACCGGGTCGGCCGACGCCCACGACTACCTGCGATCACTCGGCGCGCGCGACATCGTTGACCGGGCGGAGACGAGCGCCGCCAGTGACCGCCCGCTGGAGCGCGGGCGCTGGGCCGGTGCCGTGGACGCCGTGGGCGGGTCCACCCTGGCCTACTTGCTCCGGACGATGAACCTGGGGGGTAGCATCGCGATCAGCGGCAACGCCGGCGGCGTGGCCTTCTCCTCGACGGTCTTCCCGTTCATCCTGCGCGGTGTGAACGTGCTGGGCATCGACTCGGTGAACGTTCCGATTGCCCAGCGCATCGCTGTCTGGCAGCGGCTTGCCACCGACCTGCGCCCGCCCCACCTGGACGACACCATCACGCACGAAGTTGCCCTGGCCGACGTGCCCGGCGTCCTCGAACGGATCGTGCGGGGCAACACGCAGGGCCGCATCGTCGTCCGCGTCGCTCCCTGACAGACACGCTCCCGCGGTGCGCCATGCCCGTCCTGTGACGACTGTAGGCGCACGGCCCCTCCGCGCTGTCGCGGCTATGATGTGGCGCGCGTGCACGTTGTGTGCGCCCTGATTGACGGAGGTTCTCAGTGCCGGAGCAGCCCAAGATTCGTCAGGCCACGACGGCCGTGGTCTTCAACGACATGATTAACCACAACCTCGTCACCGCGAACGAGCAGCACCAGAAAATCATTGACGACAGCAAGATCGTCGAGAACAGTGCGAAGCTGGTGGCCGCTGCGCGAGAGCGGGGCATGCGGATCATCTGGGTGCTGATCGAGCGGCGCGCCGACAGCGCCGACAACGCTTTCCCGATCACCGATGTCCTGATCGCGGACGGCCTGAAGATCCCGCATCCGGTGACGGCCGGCTCGTTCGACGCGCAGCCACCGAAGGAGCTTGAGTCCAAGCCGGAGGACTTGAAGGTCTTCAAGGTCCGCTACGACGCCTTCATCGGCACGAACCTCGACCTGTTGCTGCGCGGCAACGGCATCGACACAATCCTGTTGGGCGGCGTCGCCACAAACTTCGGCGTGGAGAGCACGGCTCGCACAGCGCGTGACCACGGCTACAACGTGGTCGTGTTGCGCAACTGCTCGTTGAATGTGAACCTGGAGGCGCACGAGTTCGCGCTGACCCAGACCCTGCCCCGGTTCGCCCGCATCATGACCTCAGAGCAAGCGCTGGGGCTGCTGGAGTAGCCGACATACTGGCGCGCGGTGGCGAGAGTCCGGCCGCCGCGCGCCATCATGACCCTCCGCGGTCCAACCTAGGCCCACGCGACCCACGGGCACACGCCCAGGCTACAACAGCGTCCAGGTCTAATCTGGGACAGGTGGTCGATGCGCCGAGACGGGGCGGCATTGCTGTAGCATGTGCGGCACCGGGTGCGCTCCAGCACCGCGAGCCAGCAGGAGCCGCCGCCGCGAACGACCGAGGAGTTGCCAGCCTGTGAGTGAAGTGAGAGCCGAGGCCACCTACCGCGTAGGCGTCGACATCGGGGGCACGTTCACCGACCTGATCCTTGTCGAGACGGCCAGCGGCGCCATCACCGTCGGCAAGTCGCTCACGACCCCGGTCGACCCGTCCGAGGCCGTGCAGACCGTCCTGAGCGACGCGCTCACGCGGGCAGGTGTCCAGGCGACCCAGGTCGAGAACATCATTCACGGCACCACGCTCGTCACCAACAGCCTGATTGAGCGCAAAGGCTCGAAGACGGCGTTGCTGACAACCAAGGGCTTCCGGGACGCCGTCGAGATCGGACGCGAACACCGCTACGACCTGTACGACCTGTTCCTGGAGATGCCCCGGCCGCTGGTGCCGCGCTACCTGCGCCTTGAAGTGGACGAGCGCGTGTTGGCGACCGGCGAGGTCGTCAAGGCACCCGACCTCGAAGACCTGGAGCCGCTCGTCAGGGAACTGCAAGAGAAGGGCATTGAGGCCATCGCCGTCTGCCTGCTGCACAGCTACGCCAACCCGTCGCACGAACGGCAGGTGGCCGACCTCATCGCGAAGACAGCCCCCGGCATTCGCGTCTCGATCTCGTCGGACGTGGTGCCCGAGATCCGCGAGTACGAGCGCACCAGCACGACCTGTGCGAACGTCTACGTCCAGGCGCGCGTCTCCCAGTATTTGCGCGAGCTTGAAGAACGTTTGCGGACGCTCGGCTTCGGCGGCCAACTGTTCGTGATGCTCTCCAGCGGCGGCATCGGCACCATCGAGACGGCTACCCGATTCCCGATCCGCCTGCTGGAGTCTGGCCCGGCCGCCGGTGCCCTGGCGACGGCCTACTTCGGGTCGAAGATCGGGGCTGAGAACCTGATGTCGTTCGACATGGGCGGCACCACCGCCAAGCTGTGCGTGGTCGAAAAAGGCGAGCCGCTGACGGCCAGCGACTTCGAGGTGGACCGTCGGTATCGCTTCAAGAAGGGCAGCGGCCTGCCGATCAAGACGCCCGTAATCGAGATGATCGAGATTGGGGCGGGCGGCGGCAGTATTGCGCGGATCGACGCACTGGGGCTGCTGAAGGTCGGGCCGGACAGCGCCGGTGCGGAGCCGGGGCCGGTCTGCTACGGGCGCGGGGGTACTGAGCCGACGGTCACCGACGCCGACCTGATTCTTGGCTACCTGGACCCCGCCTTCTTTCTGGGCGGCAAGATGAAGCTGGACCTGTCGGCCACCGAGAACGCCATCAAGACGCGCATCGCCGAACCGCTCGGCATCAGCGTGCCGGAAGCGGCCTGGGGCATCCATCAGGTCGTCAACGAGAGCATGGCGAACGCGGCTCGCGTCCACGCCATCGAGCGCGGCAAAGACCCGCGCTCGTTCCCGGTCTTCGCGTTCGGTGGCGCCGGCCCGGTCCACGCCTACCGCGTGGCCGAGATCCTGCACGCCCCGGCGATGATCTCGCCGTATGCGGCCGGTGTCACGTCAACGGTCGGCTTCCTGAGCGCGCCGTTGGCGTTCGACTTTGTGCGGACCTCATACGGGCGGCTGGACGAACTGGACTGGGCCACGGTCAACGGCATATTTGGCGAGATGGAGGCGAGCGGAAGACAGATTCTGCTCGACTCTGGCGTGGCTGAGGCCGACATCACGTACCAGCGGTCGGGCGATGTGCGCTACATCGGGCAAGGGTACGAGGTGCGGGTGCCGTTGCTGGCAGGCACGCTCGGTGCGGAGTCGCGAGGCATCCTGGTCGAAGCGTTCGAGACGGTCTACAAGCAGCTGTACCACCGCGTCGGGCCGAACCTGGGCCTGGAAGTGATGTCCTGGCGGCTGGTGGTGTCCGGCCCGAAGCCGGACTTGCAGCTCCGCGCGGAAGGCCCAGAGTCGGGCACGGCTGACGAGGCGCTCAAGGGCACTCGGCAGGTGTACCACCCGGAGTGGCGCGAGTACCGCGAGACGCCCGTGTATGACCGCTACAAGCTGGCCCCTGGCGCGACGTTCGTCGGCCCGGCCATTGTGGAGGAGCGCGAGTCAACGGTGGTCATTGGCCCTGGCGGCCGGTGCAGCATCGACAGCCTGCGGAACCTGCGCGTTGACCTGAGCTGATCCGTCGGCGGATGACGTGGTCACACCGGGACTCTGTGCAGAGCCGACACACTAGCGTCCTCGCCGCCATGTGTCATGCATGCGGCCCTGTTGGCTGACGACGACGCTTTCAGCGGGCGGCCCTAACGTCTGGTCAAACGTGCGCCGCCGCGCTATACTTAGTCGCACGGGCAGGTAGCTCAGTTGGTTAGAGCACCACGTTGACATCGTGGGGGTCGGAGGTTCGAGTCCTCTCTTGCCCACCCCAATGATTCTGAGGGCCGCTTGCGCTCGTCCCCAGCGGCCTGTTGCGTGTCCAGAGGCCGCGCCTCGCCTGCTTGTCCGCTGACGGCCGGCTCCTGCTGGCACAAGCGAGGGCCGAGATGGACCGCCTCCACGAGTTGATCGCCACGCCACCCGTTCCCGCATTGGCCGCTGCATTTGCGGATGCCGGGCGTGAGATGCGACTCGTGGGCGGCCCGGTGCGCGACACGTTGCTGGGCCGCGCCACCTCGGACCTGGACTTCACGACGAACGCCCTCCCGCCCGAGGTCAAACGGTTGCTGCTGGCAGCCGGGGCTGACCACATCTTCTCGATTGGCGAGAAGTTCGGCACTATCGGCGGCGTGTTCGGTGACCTGATCGTCGAGGTCACGACGTACCGGGCCGAGGAGTACGAATCCGGCTCACGTAAGCCGAAGGTTGCGTTTGGTGATTCGCTGGAAGGCGACCTGAGCCGCCGCGACTTCACCATCAACGCCATTGCGCTGGATGTCGTCAGCGGTGAACTGTTCGACCCGTTTGGCGGGCAGGCCGACCTTGAAGCCCGGCAGATTCGGGCGGTTGGCGTGGCGGCAGATCGGTTCGCGGAAGATCCCTTGCGGCTGCTGCGCGCCGTCCGATTCGCTGCACAACTGGCCTTCGAGATCGAGCCGGTGACAAAGCGCGCCATCCTGGACAACGCCGACGCGCTGGGCAACATTAGCCGCGAGCGCATCGCGCAGGAGATGGCGAAGCTGCTGACCAGCCGGCTGGCCGGTCTTGGCGTTCGACTGCTCACCGACCTGGGCCTGATGCGCCAGATCATCCCTGACGTGCTGGCAATGCGCGGCATGACCCAGGACGCCAGCTACCAGCACAAGGACGTGTACGAACACACCCTCCAAGTCATCGACCAGTCGCCGGCGCGGCTGCCGGTGCGCTGGGCGGCGCTGCTCCACGACATCGCTAAGCCACGCACCCGCACCGTGGATGACGGCATCGTCCACTTCTTCGGGCACGATCATCTCGGGGCGCAGATGGCGCGGAAGATTCTGCGCGGCCTGAACCTGGACCGCGACACCATTGAGCACGTCGGCGAGCTGGTGGCGCTCCACATGCGCGCCAACGCCTACGAAGACGACTGGACCGACGGGGCAGTGCGGCGCTTCATCCGCGAGGCGGGCGACGTGCTGGACGACCTGCTTGACCTGTCGGCTGCCGACTTCACGAGCCGGCGGCAGGACCGCAAGCGGGCCGCCAGCGCGCGGATGCTCTCGCTGCGGGAGCGCATCGCCCAGATTCAGGAGCAACAGGAGGTGGCCAAGCTGTCCAGCCCGCTCGACGGCTTGGAGCTGATGGCGCTGTTCGGCCGGCCGCCTGGACCGTGGATCAGGCCGATCAAGGAGCGGCTGCTGTCGGCCGTCCTCGACGGAGAGCTAGCGCCAGACGACAAAGAGGGCGCAACGAAGCTCGCGCACGAGTTCATGGCCGAGCACTCCCGAGCCTGACGCCACTATCCAGCACCTTACGGAATACCACCTTATCTTCGCCCGCCTCGTAGAAATCGCGGATTCGCGCTTCCTCTCCATAGCCGCACCTGCGATAGAACTCACGAGTACGGTCAAACGTTGCCAACCCTGATGTCTCCACCAACAGCAGGCGTTCACCTCGCACCGCCAACGCCTTCTCGACGTGACGTAGCATCCGCGTGCCGCGCCCTTGTCCCTGGTAGTCGGGGTGTACGGCGATCAAGTACAGGTTCCAAGTGCCCTGGGCCATGCGTTCCGGCGCGCAATACGCGACTGCGACTGGCCCGCCATCATCGTCGGTAAGCCAGAACTCATCGACGGAGTCACCGCCAAAATAGGCGGCGAGCATAGCATCCAGCAGATGGGAAGGAAACAACCCGGTGGCATCGATCACCGCCTTCAGGGTGGCCATATCCTCGGGCACAACGGGGCGGATCATGCCAGGGTGATTCGAGGAGTCAGCGGCCTTGCTATCAGCCATGATGTATGCTCCGATCTCGCGATGGCCAGCAGCAATCACCGGCCAAAACGAACTGTAGGGGATCGGCTAACTCACCGCCGGACCTCGTAGCCGTCGATTGTGCTGACTCCTTGATGGTGCAGGAGCGATTCACAGGCCCACTCAGTAGTAGATGGTGCGCGTGCGATGGTACGGCCGGCTGATCGTGCGGCCCTGTGCGTCGCTCCAGAGCAGCCAGTCAACCTCAAAGGCGCGCAAGGGCGTCCCGGAGCGCTGCCGTTCGAGCGCCTGCCGCAACAGTTCGCATCCCCAGATGGTGCCCGCCCGAATCTCGACCTCGCGCGGATCGCGCTGCGGGATCGTTTGCTGGGCGTCCACGGTGGCAGCCAGCGCAGGCGAGTAGACCAGCAGGCCGGCCTCGCGTAGCACCTGCGGGATCTTGTAGTCGGCGAACGCCGTCAGCCGGTCCAGGTCCGAGAACGCCCCGAGCCCCACCCCGCCATAGACGCCGTGCATGTCGCCGACGAGAATCTGCGCGCGCTTGTAGAAGGCCACGCGTTCGCCGTCGTAGGTGGCTGCGTCGTCAAACGAAGGGAAACGGCGGACCACGTCGGCCACCAGCGCCTCGCCGCTGCCGCCGGCCGCGCGCACTAGCGCCGCGAACGAGCCTCCTGCCGCTATCAGGCCGCACCCGACCTCGCGCAGATTGGCGATGCGCTCGGGCAGTAGCGGGATCTCGGCGTCGCCGGCGAACAGGCTCCGCGCCGCCGTCTCATCGAAGGCGGCGAGGTGCGCCGCATCCAGCAGCGGCACGCCAGTATCGAGTGCCCGGCGCAGGCAAGCTGCCAGCGCCCAGTAGCCGTCAACGACGTGACCCTCGAAGTGGACCCGCCAGCGCGGCTCGCCCCAGAACGAGAAGTTCAGGGCGTCTAGCACCAGCACGTAGTCGGCGGCGGTGTCACTGTCGTCCCACCAGTGCGGCCACACCCGCCACTCAGGAGCCTCGACGCCGCGTCGTGCCAGCCGTGCGGCCAGGAAGTCCACAGCGTCCTGGTCGATGCGGACATCGCGGGCCGCGTCCACCACCCGGCGGGTCGTCTCGAGTACCCCGAGCATCCCGGTCAGGCTACCCGCGCCGACGCCCGGTCACGCTCCCAGAGCAGCCAGCCAATCGGCAGCAGCAGCAGCCAGGGCGCACGCTGGAGTGCCAGCCACGCTACCGTCAGTGGCTCGCCAACGGCGGGGCGGCCGACGACTAACTCGGAGACGGCCAACAACTGCGCGAACAACGTCGAGAGCCACGCGCCGCCACCGAACGCCCCCTGCACCCACGACATCGCTGTCACGTAGGCGACCAGCACGGCGGCCACCAGCAAGTATGCCGCCAGCGGCAGCGGTCGAGGCGAGGCCGGCGGTGCCATCCGTGCCGGCGCGTAGGCGGGCGTCGCCGGGACGGCAACAGCGACCCGCGCGGGCATCGGGGCGACTGCCGCCAGCACGGCCGCCAGGATCGCCTGTTGCACGGCGGCCGGCGGCTCGGTCAGCAGGGCCGGCGACACCAGGGCATCAAGGTCGCGCTCCCAGGCCGGCGGCCCGCCCGCCAGTCCGGCCCACAACGACGCCTCGTCGGGCTGGCGGCCAGTTGCACCCGAATCCGTCGCATCACCAGGCCGGGCATGGTCAGCGGCGCGGCCAGTAGCTACGCCGTCTACGTGCACGTCCGGCGTATTCGACTGATCCGGCCCGCGTGGCGTCACGATGCGCCTCCGGCCGCCGGCTGCCGTTCGAGCGCCGGGCGCAACAGCACGGCCAGCCGTTCCTTGCCGCGTCGGATATGGCTCTTGACGGTGTTGATCGGGACGCCCATGACCTCAGCGATATCCTCGTAGCGAAGGTCGTCAACGTAGTGTAACGTGAGCGCCAGCCGTTGGGCGTCGGGGAGGCGCGCCAGGGCCGCACGGACAGTCAGGGCTTCTTCGTGGCGCTCGACGGAGCCGGCCACGTCGTCGGCCGGCTGTTCGCTCGCCACGTCGATGTCGTTCGCGTCGTCGTCCAGGCGGATCGGCGGCGCGCCGCGTCGCCGCAGTCGGTCGATGCCCAGGTTCACCACCAGCCGGTACAGCCAGGTTGACAGCTTGGTGTCGCCACGGTACGACCCGATGGCCTGCATGAAGCGGATCAGGGCGTCCTGCGTCAGGTCAGCAGCCTCAGTTGGGTCTTTCATGATGGTCATCGCAATGCTGTACACGTAACGCTGCTGCTCGGCGACCAGTTCGGCTATTGCCGCCTGGTCGCCCGCCTGGGCACGTCGAATGGTGTCCGATAACGGCTCCGCCATAACAAAGCTTGCGTCTGCTCCCGTCAGTAGGACGCGGCGCACGCGGCGATTGTTGCAGCCAGGTCGACCCTGGAGATAGGGACTCACAGAGACACGGCAGGCCGCAAGGGCCGGCCGGGTCAGCAGGCGGACGGCGCGCGGATGCTGGCGATATCGACGTTGATACTGGCCGGCTGCCCGCTGGCGAAGGCCCCTTGTGGTGCCGGGGCCAACTGCTTGGGCTGCGTGACATGCTCGCCGTGCGCGCCGAGGTCGGCAGCCACGCTGTCGTAGAGCGTCGGCAGGAGGTTGGCCACCACCAACCGATCAGCGCCGTACACCTCCGCCACTGCACCGTGCCTCCTGCCGCCAGCCTGCGCCCCGTGCGACCATGATAGCCAGCCCGGCGGGCCGAGTATGCTGGACCGGCGGGCAGCATCGCGTAGGTGGGAGCACAGCCATGACGGTCAAAGAGGGGTGGGTCGGCCGGTTCTTCGAGGACTTTGCCGTTGGCGACACGTTCCAGAGCCACATCGGCCGCACGATCACCCAGGCCGACAACATCTGGATGTCGTTGCTGACGAATAACACCAATCAGCTCCACTTCAACGAGCACTATGCCGCCTTCACCGAGTTCAAGAAGCCGCTCGTCAATAGCGCCATTACGATCGCCATTGTGGCCGGCCTCGGCGTGACGGACACCAGCGAGAACGGCTTTGCCCTCGGTTGGGACGAGATCAAGCTGCCGAATCCACTGTTCGAGGGCGACACCATCTACTCGGAGAGCGAGGTGCTGGACGTGCGCGAATCGAAGTCGCGGCCCCAGTGGGGCATCGTCAAGTTTCGGACGCGCGGAATCAAGCAAGACGGCACTATCGTGATGGAGTATGTCCGCAGCGTAATGGTCTGGAAGGAGGCCCACGCCCCGGCACACCGCCATTTCCCCGTGCCGCGCGTCAACGATGATGGCAGCCCGACCGTCGTGCGCTGAGAACGTCGGGGCTTGATGAATTTTGACGGAATAAGCAGGTCAAGAGTCCCCTCACCCCCTGCCCCCCTCTCCCGTGCGCGGGCGAGGGGGAACTACTGTCCAGAGACTCC
>JBBQBU010000172.1:0-10836 GCA_038318015.1 Chloroflexota bacterium
GGTCGTCCGGCTACCACGTGAGCGGGCGCGGAGTGTGACGATGCGCGACAGGGGCGTTGCGGACGGGGACAGCGCGAACACCGGTTCGCTGCGCGGGCGGGATACGGGCAGACAGGCGGGCAGCGATGGCCGACCGGTCTGGCAGGGGGCCACCACATGAGGCCCCTCGAAGGGGTCCGCGTCGTCGATCTCAGCACCGGCATCGCCGGGCCGCTGGCCGGCATGCTCCTGGCCGACTACGGTGCCGAGGTCGTGAAAGTCGAGCCGCCGACCGGCGACCCCGCGCGGGCGCTACCAGGCTTCGCCGTCTGGAACCGCAACAAGCAGAGTGTGATGCTGGATACCGCTACAGATGCGGGCCGTCAACGCCTCGCGACGCTGCTGGCCGGTGCCGATGTCTGCATCGTCGGGGATGCACCGGCCGTTCAGCCTCTCCTCGATGCAGCCGTCAACGCCAATCCGGGCCTTGTCGTCCTGCACATGCCGCCGTACTTGCCCGACGGGGCGCCCTGGGCCGGTGGCGCTGAGTCACACGAACTTCTGACGGCCATCACCGGGCTGTCCAGCCGTCAATCGTCGTTCGACGGCGGGCCGGTGCATCTCGTGTTCCCGATTGCGCTCTACGAGCAGGGCGTCTGGGCGGCAGCCTGTGCAGTGGCCGCACTGGTTGAGCGACAACAGTCGGGCCGAGGGCAGCGCGTCACCGTGGCCGGCGTCCACGGCGTCCTGGCGTGCAGTCCGGGGTCGTTTGCCGTTGATCCGGCGCAGCCGCCGCTCCCGACCAACGTCGGGCCGGGCGGGCGCAATCCGACGTATACCACGTACCAATGTGCTGACGGCGCATGGCTGTTCCTTGCCGCCCTGACGCCGAAGTTTCAGGCCAACGCCTTCAGCGTGCTGGGCGTGGGCGACCTGTTCGCTGATCCTCGCATTGATGGGGTGCCGAATCGGCTGGTGCTGGCCGAGAATCGAGGCTGGGTGCGCGAGTTGCTGGCCGAGCGGTTCGCGACCCGCCCGCGCGACGAGTGGCTGGCCCTTCTGGAGGCTGGCGACTGCCCAGCCGGGCCGCTGTTCGACCGCGCCGACTGGTTGGACCACCCGCAACTGGCCGCCAACGGGCTGCGTGTCGAACTGAACGACCCTGAGCGCGGCCCGGTGGTGATGCCGGGGCTGTGCATCGACCTTGCGGCAACGCCCGGGGCCATCCGCTCGACTGCGCCGCGTCTAGGTGAGCATACTGAGACGGCCGGCCGGTGGCAGCCGCGCGTAGCTCGCACCGTGGCAAGGCAACCTGATGCCAGTGCTCCGCATGCAGCGCCCGCCCGCTCGGCGTCGGAGTTGGAGTCGGGCGGCCCACTCGCGGGCGTCCGCGTCCTTGACCTCGGCACGATCCTGGCCGGCCCGTACGCCGGTGTGCTGCTCGCGGGCCTCGGCGCAGACGTGGTGAAGGTGGAGGCTCCTGCTGGGGACGCCTTCCGCGAGACCGGCTTCTTCTACAACCGGGGCATGCGCGGCCTGTCGATAGACCTACGGCACGCGGACGGGCAGCAAGCGTTCCACCGGCTGGCGCGGGCCGCCGATGTCGTGCTGGACAACGCGCGTCTTGGCGTCTCGAAGCGGCTCGGCGTGGACTACGCGACCCTGGCACAGGTCCACCCCGGCATCATCACGCTGTCCATCGCCGGCTTCGGCGAGCACGGCGCCCTGGCCCACAAGCCGGCCTTCGACCCGATCTTGCAGGCCATGAGCGGCATGATGACGGCGCAGGGAGGCGACAGCGACCCGGCCTTTGCCACCATCCCGATCAACGACGTGGCCGCCGCCGTCATCGCCGTGCTGGGGATCGCGCTGGCGCTCTACCATCGCGGCCAGACCGGGCAGGGGCAGCGCGCTCTGACCTCACTTGTGGCGGCGTCGGTGCTGATGCAGTCTGGCGAGTTGGTCCGCTTCGCCGGGCGACCGCCGGCCGTGCGTGGGGGCCGCGACTTCGTTGGGCCGTCGCCAGCGGATCGGTTCTACCGGGCGGCAGACGGCTGGCTGCGGGTGCAGGCCGAGAGCGCGGGAGCGGTGGCGGCAGCACTCGGGAGCGCGCAGCGCGGGCAGCCAGAGCCGGCATGCTCCGACGCTGGCACGCACGACGCCAGTGCGCACGACGCCGTTGCCGAGACGCTGGCGGGACTGTCCGTGGCGAGCGCCCTGGCCCGCTTGCAGCAGGTCGGCGTGCCGGCGACGCCAGCGCGCCAGCCCATCGCCGTGGTTCATGATCCGGCGTTGCAGCGGGCCGCGCTCTTCACCACGCGCACGTTCCCGAACGGCACGCCCTATGTGGTGCCGCACGCCTTCGCACAGTTCGGCCGCTCGGGGTGCACCGCCATTGCTGATGCGCCGGGCCTGGGAGAGCACAGCCGGGCGCTCCTGGCCGACGCCGGCCTGAGCGCCGTCGAGATTGATGCGCTCGTCGCTGCTGGGGTGGTGGTCGAGGGCGGGCCGTTCAAGCTGACCGGGTTCGTCAATTACCGCTGACGTTGCTGGGGCGGGCAGCCGCCAGGTCGGCTTCGCGGCTGCCCTCTCCAGATGGTCAGGCGTTCAGCGTGAACCCGCCCTCCTTGACCGCGCGGCCGTAAGCCTCGTCGTCCAGTGTCAGGCCGAAGCCCGGCGAGGCCGGCACCGTCACCAGCCCCTCATTGATGCTGTAGCCGGCCGTGCCGATGCCAGGCGTGGTGGCATCGTCCCACTCCACAAACCCGAAGTTCGGCATCGACAGCCCCAGGTGCGACAGGTGGTAGTTCCCCAGGAACGTGCCGTAGTGGTGCGGCGACCCGAGCCTGCCCCACGCTTCGATACTCGGTGCGATCTCCAGCCAGCGCGTCAAGCCCGGCGACAGGATGTCCCACTGGAGCACGTCCACAATGCCCTCGCGCACCATGTCGAGCAGGAGCGCGTGCGGCGCAAGCGACCCGACCGTCGCCACGTTGTCGCCCGTGAGCAGCTCCGGCAGGCCAGGGTCGGTCATACCGCGCCCCTCGCCGTCCCCGAGCATCGTCTGGAGCCCCTCGGCCCGCATCCAGGCCCGCAACCGTCGGTACAGTGCGGCGTCCTCGTAGAACGCTTCCTCCAGCCACAGCACGTTGGAGTCGGCGGTGCCGCTGAGGAAGTCGCGCGAGATGTTGAAGGTGTAGCCGTTGTTGGCGTCCGCCATCACGTTGCAGTCGGGGCCGACGGCCTTGCGGATAGCGTTGACCACGGCGATGTCGCGCGCCAGGCCAACGGCGGTCGGGAAGTGGACGTTCCCCCGCCCGATCTTGACTTTGAAGCTGCGGTGGCCGCGCCGGTAGCCCTGCATCGCCTCTTCGGCCATCAGCGCCGCCGCCGACTCGACATCCGGGCTGTCCAGGTCGTCAATGTAGAGCGTCGTGTCGTAGGCTCGGACGGCTGTGCCGTCGGCGGGCCGCGCCCGGCCCAGGATGCCGGACGCCAGCACGTAGACCGGGGCGTTCTCGCGCTTCCCTACGAGATCCCAAATGGCGAACTCCAGCGGCCGGAACTTCACGGGCACGCCGGCGGCCGGGTCGAATGCCTCGCTGAACGTCGCCCCGACCAGTGGACGTACCGCCGCCTCGTCGGCCCTGGACAGTCCCCAGCCGCTGCTGCCATCGTCCAGCGTTACGCGCGCCACCGGTACCCGGACGCGCCCGCCCAGCGGCTGCATATGCGAGTTGCTACCTGCCGCGCGTGGGCGCTCGCCCCAGAGCACGCCCATCTCGACGCGCGCAATTTTCGGGTCTGCCACGATGCCTCCCGTTGAATGCCGATCTCGGCGGAGGCAGGATACCGCAGCGCCCGCATCACCCTCACCCGAGGCAGCACTCTCACGAATGTGAGAGAGGGGCTGGGTGTGAAGACTTACGGAGCGGCGAGCGTGACCGCGTTCGCGTCGTCGAAGGTGCCGTCCTTTACCTCGCGCCCGGAGACCAGGGCCGGCGTGATGTCGCCGTTCGCGTCGAACGACCAGCGGCCGAGCGCGCCCTCATAGTCGCGCGTGGCGAACACCGCGTCGCGGATCGCCGTGCGGTCCTTGCGGCCGGCCCGCTTGATGGCGTCCAGGGCCACTTTCGTTGCCTCATAAGCGTAGGCGGCGAACACCTCTGGCTCGGCGTTGAAGCGCACCTTGTAGTTGCGGTACCACTCCGCGCCCTTGCCGGTAAGCTTGCTCGGGGCCAGCGCGCCGAACGTAATCAGGGCGCCCGCTGCACCGTCGCCGGCCTCGTCGATGAACCCTTGCTGATACAGGCCATCCGGCCCCATCAACTTTACGTCCGGGCCGGCCACACGGCGCAACTCGTGGAACAGTGCGCCGGCGTTGTTGTCGGTCAGGCCAGCGAAGTACACAAGGTCAGGCCGAGCGTCGCGGACCTTCGCGGCGATGCCCGTCAGGTCACGGGCGCGCGGATCGACGCCGTCCGGCCCGCCGATGATCTCCAGCCCGGCTTTCGGGGCCGCCTCCATGAACGCCGCCGCGAGCGTTGTGCCATACACCTGCTTGTCGTCCAGCACAAACACGCGCGTCGCACCAAGTTGCTTCGCCCAGGCTGCGGCAGCCCCGCCCTGCACGTCGTCGGTGGGGATGACCCGCGCAAAGGTTCGGGCACCGGACGGGTAGTACCCATCCGGCTCGTTCGGCTGGCCGCGCGCGGGACGGGTCAGGCCGGTGTAGCTTGCCGACGGGCTGATCGTGACCAATCCGGCTTGATTGAGGATCGGAATGGCGACCCGGGCCGCGCCGCTGTTGTACGGCCCGATGTACACCATCACGTCCGGGTCTGCGACAGCCTTCTTTGCGTTCTCGGCTTCCTTGTCCGCGTCCCAGGCGCCACGCGACGCTGAGGCGTCGTCCAGATCTTCGTACACCAGTTGCGCACCGTCGATGCGGTTGCCAACCTCATCGAGTGCCATCTTGATCGCTGTCACCATTGAATCGGTCTGCTGCTTGTTCGCGCCAGTGCGCGGCAGCGAGGACACGATCTTGATCGGGCCGACCAGTTGGCCCGGCGGTTGCTGCTGCACCGGCACGATGACCGCGCCGGCCGGCTTGGCGGCCGGTGGCGGAGATGGGAGCGCCCCTGGCACCAGGACCTGTTGCGTCGGGCGGGCAGCCGGGGCCGTGGGCGAAGGTGGCGCGGTCGGGCGGGCAACTGTGGGCGACGGGGACGCGGGAGCCGGTACCGCTGCCGGAGTGGCCGCACCGGGTGTAGGGACGGTGATCGAGGATGAGCAGGCCGTCAGCAGCACCGCGATCAGCAGCACCGCCAGCATGGACAAGCGGGGCTTTCGCCCCGCCCCAGACTTTCCCGGCCGCCGCGACCGCAAGGGCCGCGTGCTCAAGCCCTGCCGCCCAGCAGCGTCAGCTCCACGTTGGTGCGCGGCGTGATCGGCAACCAGGCCGGCCGCGTCGCCTCAAACGCCGTGATGTCCGACTCGTGCGCCAGCGTCAGGCCGATGTCGTCCAGGCCGTTGATGAGGCAGTGCTTCCGGAACGGGTCGATCTCAAACTCGTACTCCAGGCCGTGCCCGTCCGAGATCTTCTGATTTTCGAGATCTATCGTCATCGCAAAGCCCGGCTCGCCGCTTGCCCAGTCGGCGATGATTTTGCACTGTTCCTCGGGCAGCCGGATCAGCAGGATGCCGTTCTTCGCCGCGTTGTTGAAGAAGATGTCTCCGAACGACGGCGCGATGATCGTCTTGAAGCCGTACTGCTGCAATGACCACGGCGCGTGCTCACGGGAGGAGCCGCACCCGAAGTTGTCGCCAGCGACCAGGACGGTCCCGTCGGCGTACTCGCTGCGGTTGAGCACGAAGTTCGGGTCAGAACGCCACCGCTCGAAGAGAAACTGGCCCCAGCCGGTCCGCTCGATGCGCTTCAAGTGGACGGCCGGAATGATCTGGTCGGTGTCAATGTTCGTGCGGTAGAGCGGCACGACTTTGCCGGTGTGCTGAATGAACTTCTCCACCGCCTAGCCCTCCATCTTCCAGTCTCGGATGTCAACGAAGTGGCCGGCAATCGCTGCTGCTGCCGCCATGACCGGGCTGACGAGATGGGTACGCCCGCCGCGCCCTTGCCGCCCCTCGAAGTTGCGGTTCGAGGTCGAAGCACACCGTTCGCCGGGCTGCAAGATGTCCGGGTTCATGCCCAGGCACATTGAGCAGCCGGCCTCACGCCACTCGAAGCCCGCATCGGTGAAGATTTTATCCAGCCCGAGCTGCTCGGCCTGTACCTTTACTTGCTGCGAGCCGGGCACCACCAGCGCGCGGACGTGCGGGCTAACCTTGCGCCCGCGTACGACCTTCGCCGCCGCATCCAGGTCTTCCAGCCGCGAGTTTGTGCAGGAGCCGATGAACACGCGGTCCAGGCTGATGTCCTGCATCGCGGTGCCGGCCTTCAGGTCCATGTAGGTCAGCGCGCGAGCAGCGGCCTCGCGATCCGTCTCCGATGCCATCTGGGCGGGGTCGGGCACGCGGTCCGTCACCGGCACGACCATGCTCGGGTTGGTACCCCAGGAGATGTATGGCACCAGATCATTGGCGTTGATGATCTCGACACGGTCGTACTGCGCGCCCTCGTCGGACGGCAGCGTGCGCCAGTAATCGAGCGCCTGCTCCCACTGCTTGCCCTTCGGCGCATGGGGGCGGCCCTCAATGTACTTGAAGGTCGTGTCGTCGGGGGAGACGATGCCGACTCGGCCGCCGGCCTCAATCGACATGTTGGAGACGGTCATCCGGCCTTCCATCGACAGGCTGCGGATGGCAGATCCGGTGTACTCGATGGCGTGGCCGGTCGCGCCGCCGATCCCGATGCGCCCGATGATACCCAGGATGACATCTTTCGCAGTGACGCCGGGCGACAGTTCGCCGTCGATGCGGATCTCCATCTGCTTCGGGCGGGCCTGAATCAGCGTCTGGGTAGCGAGGACGTGCTCGACCTCTGACGTGCCGATGCCGAAGGCAACGGCTCCGAACGCGCCGTGCGTGGCGGTGTGGCTGTCGCCGCACACGACGGTCATACCGGGCAGGGTCAGCCCCAACTCCGGCCCGATGACGTGCACGATGCCCTGCATCGGGCTGAGCGCCCCCTCCAGGCGCAGGCCGAACTCAGCGCAGTTGCTGTCGAGCGCGTCAAGCTGCTGCTTGGAGATGGGGTCTTCAATCGGCAACGAGCGGTCGGTCGTCGCGACGTTATGATCAGCCGTGGCGATGGTCAGGTCGGTGCGGCGGACCTTACGCCCGGTCAGTCGCAGGCTCTCGAACGGCTGCGGCGACGTGACTTCGTGGACCAGGTGCAGGTCGATGTAGAGCAGGGCCGGCTCGCCGGGCACCTCTCGAACGACGTGATCCTGCCAGACTTTCTCAAATGTTGTGCGCGGGGCTTCCATAGACGACACCGCCTCCGATCTTGGCGCCCGACGAGCGCCCGTCGCGGCGGTGCGCACCAACGTGAACGCGGCGGCAACGGACGGCACTCGTGCATCCTAACGGCGATGCTACCGTTAGATACGGTAACATCGCTACAGCGGATTCCTGGCCTGGGTATTAGGATAGCTGATACCGAAGGGGTGGGAATACGCCGGGTGCTGCTGGTGTTCCCCTAGAATCCGAAATCCGCGACCGCGATGGCGCGGTTCCTGCTGGTCATGGCGCGATTCCTGCTGGTGTAGAACGCCCGAGCGGTGGGTGAGTATAATCTCGGGGTTGCGCCGTGGTGGCATGGCCCCAGGGCTTTCCGTACGTTAAGGCGGCGCACTGCCGACATCTGCCAACGGATGCCTTACTCGCCATCGCCGCCGGGCTTTGAGGTGTAATTCGATGGCTGTGTATCAGTCTGAAGACCGACAACGTATGCGTCGCTTTCGATCAGAGAAGGCGACCCAACTTGCGATGCTGAACAAGTGGCAGGAGGCTGCCGATCTCAACCGGCAGATTCTTGAACACTTCCCCGACGATGTGGACACCCTGAATCGCCTGGGCAAGGCGCTGATGGAGTTGGGGCAGTACGCCGACTCGCGCGATCAGTACCTGAAGGCGACGAAGGCCGACCCAAGCAACGGCATCGCTGCCAAGAACCTGGTGCGGATGACCAAGCTGGCCGAGGACGCTGCGGCGTCGCCGGTCGTTGCTGCCGTTCACTCACGCCCCGTCGACCCGAGCCTCTTTATTGAGGAGAGTGGCAAGACGGCCGTCACCAATCTTGTGGACCGCGCGCCCTTCCACGACATTGCGACGCTGGCCGCCGGCGAAAAGCTGTCCCTGAAGATCGAGAGCGGCGTCGTGCAGGCTATTGGCTCGAACGGCGTGCGCGTCGGACAGCTTGAGCCGAAGATTGCACAACGGGTGATGCGGCTGGTGACAGCGGGCAACCGCTACTCCGCGACCATCACCTCGATTGACGACCATCACGTCCGCATCATCCTGCGCGAGGAGTTCCGCGACCCGAGTATGCGGTCGCGGCCGTCGTTCCCGACCCAGGCACCGGAGATTCGTCCGTACACGAAGGACAGCGTCTTCCGGACCGACCTGGACGACGACGATGATGACTCGATGGACGAAGTTGACGCCAACGACGACCCGGTGGATGCCGCCGAGGGGACGCATGATTCGGCGAAGGACACCGAAGAGGACGAGAAGGACGACGACGACGACAACTGAGTCGTCCTGAGCGCAGGAACACAAAAGGGGCTGGCCGGCAACGGTCAGCCCCTTTTTCGTAGAACTGCATCCGTGCGGGAGGCATGCACCACGCCCGGCGTGCGATGCCCGCACATCCGAGGGATCATCTCCCAGGTCAGCCCATCCGCTGTGCGAGATCCTTCGCGGGCCACTGGAAGATGACGGTGGGTGGGCCGCAGCCCTCACCCCCAGCCCCCTCCCCCTCTCCCGCAAGCAGGGGAGCAGCGAGCGGGCGCGGCGGGTCTCCCAGAGCCGTCGCAGCCGGCGGGCGTGGCGGGTCTGCCAGCGGCAGCCCGCGACGAGGCTCCTGGTGCTAGACGGCGCGTAGCTCCGTGGCCGGGGCGTGCAGCGCCACCTTCAGCACCTCGTCCATGCGGTCCACCGGCACAAACGTCAGTTCTCGGCGGGCGTCTTCCGGTACTTCTTCCAAATCCTTCATGTTCTGGCGCGGCAGCACGAACGTCTTGATGCCCGCCCGGTGCGCCGCCACGACCTTCTCGCGGATACCGCCGACTGGCAGCACGCGCCCGCGCAACGTAATCTCGCCGGTCATGGCGACCTCCCGGTGCGACGCGCGCCGGGTCAGCGCCGAGATCATGGCCGCCGCCATCGTGACGCCCGCCGACGGGCCGTCCTTTGGGACAGCGCCCTCCGGGACGTGAATGTGTACGTCCATCGTCTCGTAGAAGCGCGGCGCAAGACCCAGGTCGGCGGCGCGCACACGGGCGTAGCTCAACGCCGCCTGCGCCGACTCCTTCATCACGTCGCCAAGTTGGCCGGTCGTCACCAGTTGGCCCTTGCCTTCCAGCAACGACACCTCGACCGTCATCACGTCGCCGCCGGCCGCCGTCCAGGCCACGCCCGTCGCGATACCGGTCTCGTCGTGCTCCTCCGCCAGGTTGCGGCTGAAGCGCGGCGGCCCAAGCAGTTCTCCTAGCGTCTTCACGTTGACAGTCGTGCGCTTCGTCTCGCCAGTCGCCACTTTGCGCGCGACCTTCCGGCAGACGGTCGCGATCTGCCGTTCGAGGTTCCGCACGCCGGCCTCGTGGGTGTACTCGCGGATCATCCGGCGCAGCGCGTCCTCGTTGAAGCGTAGCAGCATGCCGTTCAGACCGTGTTCGCGGGTCTGGCGCGGCACCAGGAACCGCTTCGCAATCTCGTACTTCTCATCCTCGACGTAGCCCGGTAGTTCGATCACTTCCATACGGTCGCGCAGGGCCGGCGGCACCGGATCGAGGATGTTGGCCGTCGTGACGAACATCACTTTCGACAGGTTGTACGGCACGTCAAGGTAGTGGTCCGAGAACGCCGCGTTCTGCTCAGGGTCCAACACTTCAAGCAGCGCCGAGGACGGGTCGCCCCGGAAGTCAGAGCCAAGCTTGTCGATCTCGTCGAGCATGAAGACCGGGTTGATGGTACCGGCCGTGCGCATCGTCTGGAGGACGCGGCCCGGTAGCGCACCGATGTAGGTCCGACGGTGGCCGCGAATCTCGGCCTCGTCGCGCACGCCGCCCAGCGACACGCGCACGAACTTGCGCCCGATGGCCTCGGCGATGGCCTTGCCCAGACTCGTCTTGCCGACGCCGGGCGGCCCGACGAAGCAAAGGACCGGACTCCGCATCTTGTCGGCGGCCAACTTGCGGACCGCCATAAACTCGAGGATGCGCTCCTTGACGCGCTGCAAGCCGTAGTGGTGCTGGTCGAGGATCTTCGCCGCGCGGTCGATGTCCAACTGATCGGTGGTGGACACGGACCAGGGCAGCCCGGCCAGCCACTCCAGGTAGCTGCGGACCATGCCGACTTCGGGCGACATGGCCGGCATTATCGACAGACGCTCTAGCTCCTCGTCGGCCTTCTCGCGGACGTCCTCCGGCAGCCCAGCGGCCTCCAACTTCTCACGCAGCTTGATGACCTCGCGGCCCTGGGCGTCGGCCTCGCCAAGTTCGCGTTGAATCGCCTTCAACTGCTCGCGCAGGAAGTACTCGCGTTGGTTCTTGTCGACTTCCGTCTGGACTTGGATGTGAATCTTGTTCTGCAGTTCCAGCACGTCAAGCTCGCGGGCCAGGAACATGCTGGACTTGTGCAGCCGCTCCAGCGGGTCGAGAGTCTCGAGGATCT
>JBBQBU010000173.1:0-10813 GCA_038318015.1 Chloroflexota bacterium
CGCGGGACGGGCTGCCCGTGGGCGTGCGACAATGGGTGTGTCCTGGTGCGCTGCCAGGGGCGGACGCGCCGGGCTTGTGGAGCTTTGCTGTGGAAAGCTCGTTCACCATTGCGCGGATTCGCGGCATCCCCATCGGTGTGCACTACACCTGGGCGTTCGCCGTGCTGCTCATCACGTGGTCGCTGGCAGCCGGCTACTTCCCAGCCAGTTACCCCGGCTGGAGCCGCCCGATGTACTTCCTGGTGGGTGCGACGGCGGCAGTGCTCCTGTTCGTCTCAGTGCTGCTCCATGAGTTGTGCCACTCTGTCGTGGCGCAGGCGCGCGGCCTGAAGGTTCACAGCATCACGCTGTTCATCTTCGGCGGCGTCTCCAACATCGCGCAGGAGTCCGAAGACCCGCAGGACGAGTTCCTGATCGCCGTCGTCGGGCCGGTGTCCAGCCTGGCCCTGGCAGGGATGTTCTGGCTGGCCGGGCTGGCGCTCCCGAACGATCTCAGCCCGACCAGTGCCCTGCTGACCTACCTTGCAATGGTCAACCTGATGCTCGCCATCTTCAACATCCTGCCGGGCTTCCCGCTCGACGGGGGGCGGGTGCTGCGCGCCATCCTCTGGGGTGCTACCGGCAGTGTCGTGCGGGGCACCACCATCGCGTCGGTGGTTGGGCAGGTGGTAGCGTTCATCTTCATCGGGTACGGCTTCCTGCAAATCTTCGACGGCAACTTCCTGAACGGCCTATGGATCGCGTTTATCGGCTGGTTCCTGAACAGCGCCGCCGAATCGACGCGCCGCCAGGTGCAGATGCAAGAAGGGTTCAAGGGCGTCAAAGTCGGGGCGGTCATGACGCCAGACCCGCCGTTCGTCGGGCCGGCCCTGACCGTCCGCGAACTGGTAGACGAGTACATCCTGCGGCGCGGCCTCCGCGCGATGCCCGTCGCGTCGGACGGGCGCATCGTTGGGCTGGTCTCGCTGACCGACGTGCAGAAGCTGCCGGAGGCCGAGTGGTCCGGCAACTCGGTGGGGGCCATCATGACGAAGGAGCCGCTGCGCTCCGTTGGCCCGGATACGCCGGTGACGAAGGCACTAGAGATGCTGGTGGAGCTTGACGTGAACCAGGTGCTGGTGGTGGATACGGACGGCTCGCTGCTCGGCATTCTCAGCCGGGGCGACGTGATGCGGTTCCTGCAACTTCGGAGCGAGTTGCACATGCGGCGCTGACTGTCCGCGCCGCAGTAGGGGCCGTGAGGACATGCCAGCAGCACGCCTCTGCGCGGATGGTGCCGGCCGGCCCTGGTAGGCGCGAATCGCTGATTCGCCCGCTCGCCTCCACCGTGCTACTGGAGAGCCGGCGCGACCCGGCCGCGTGACGGCGACCGCACGGCTCGCCTGACCAGCGCCACGACGGTACTGGTGCCGCCGGCCGCCAGCAGCCCGAGCAGCGGCTCAATGGGGTAGCGGTACCGCGCGAGCGGCGCGACCATCGCCACCGCTGCCAGGATCAGCCCAACGGCCACCAGCAGCAGGAACGCCGCCACGCCGGGACGCGGCTGGCGGGCACCCGGCCCGAGCGCAAGCCCGACCGCCCCCACGAGGGCCAGCAATGGGATCGTCGGGCCGAGGCGGGCCGGTTGGAACAGGTTCATCAGCGCCTCAGCCTCGCCGTACTGCCGTTCCTGAAGGGGCGTCGGCGGCCCGAGCAGGTGCTTGATGTCGCGGTTCGCTTCCCACTCCTCGCGGCTGCCGCTGTCCCGCCGCGTCTGCCAATGGTCGCGGTACCGCTCGGGCGTGCCCTGGGCCAGTTGCCCGAACCACTGGATGGTGCCCCACAGGTAGTAGCCCGGCTGCCGTAGGATCGTCTCAAGCGACAGGTCGCGCATGAGGCGGTTCGCCTCCGCGTCCGTCAGGCCCAGGTCGCGCATGATGCGGGTCCGTGTTGGCGAGACGAACTTGCCGCGCCCGTCTCGCATCAGCTCGCGGGCGCGCTGGCGGGCGGGGTCCGCATCGTTCGGGTTCTCGAAGGTAAACCCGCGATCATGCCGCATCGCTCGGCCCACCAGCGTCTGGCCGGCGTTGCCCTCCGCGCTGAAGCTGCCGTGAACCTGCGCGTTCCGTGCGCTCCAGGGCAGCCAGACCAGCAAGACCCCGGCCACCAGCGCCAACGCCGCGACCCAGCCCTCACCCCCCAGCCCCCTCTCCCGCAAGCGGGAGAGGGGGAGCCAGCGTACCCTTTCCCTTCTCCGGCCTGGCACAAGGCTCCCCGACAAAGCCCCCCCTCTCCCGCTTGCGGGAGAGGGGGCTGGGGGGTGAGGGACAACGAGGGACAGGGGGTGAGGGGCACGCCCGTGCCACCATACCGCCACCGGTAGCGCCAGCACCGCCGCCACGCCGAGTACCAGCCCGACCGGCCGCGTCAGCGCCGCCACCCCGATCAGGAGGCCGCCGATAAGCAGCGTCCACCAGCGCGGCCGTTCCAGCGCCAGGGCCAGCCACGCTACCGTCAGCGTCGCCACCGGGATGAATAGCGTCTCCGCCATCACGTACTGCTCGGCGATCAGCAACGGGCCGCTCAACGCTACCAGCAGCCCCGCCAGCAGGCCCGTCCAGACCCCCCAGAAGCGGATGCCGAGGGCCGCCACGACCACGCACACGACGACGCCCAGGAGATGCTGCGCCAGCGCCAGCGCCGCCAGGTCCTCGCCAATGTTCCGCACCACGAAGGCGATGAACAGGGGGTACCCTGGGGTGCGCCGTAGCTCCAGGTCGAAGCCAACTTCGCGGGCCAGCCCGTAGCCAGGCCAGAAGTAGTTCTCGCTGTCGCCAATGATGAACACCGGCGCGCGGAACAGGAACGCCAGCCGCAACCCGAGCGCCACCGCCCCCACGACGGTCAGCACCAGCCAGGGCAGCGGCACGCGCCAACGTGCGACGGGCAGGCTCATCGCCTGTGGGGCCGGCAGCACCGGCAAGACGGGTTCGGCATGGCGCAGGGAGTGTACCAGCGGACGGCGACCCCTCACCCCCCGGCCCCCTCTCCCACTTGTGGGAGAGGGGGAGAACATTCTCTGGACTCCTGAACTACGCCTTTTCGACGTTCGCCAACTCTGGCTGGGACACCAACTCGTCGTACAAGCCCTTGTTGATGACGATCTTGCGCTCCGGCATCTTCCCGTTCGCCACGTCAAGGATGATCTTCGCGACGCGCAGATTGTGGAGATACACGCCCTCCTCTGAGAAGCTGGCGAGGTGCGGGGCTAGAATGACGTTCTCCAGCGTGTTGAGTTCGCTGTCAGCCGGCAGTGGCTCGATCTCCATCACGTCGAGGCCCGCGCCCGCGATCTTGCCCGACTTGAGCACGTCGATCAGCGCCGCCTCGTCAATGATCGGGCCGCGCGCCGTGTTCACGATGTACGCCGATGACTTCATCCGGTTCAGCAAGTCGCGGCTGACCAGCCCACGGGTGCTCTTGTTCAGGAAAGTGTGAACCGACAGCACGTCCGACTGCTCGAACAGCTCTTCCATGCTCACCAGCTTCACGCCCATGCCCTCGGCCACCTCGGCCGGGATGAATGGGTCGTGCGCGATGATGGTGAACCCGAACGGCTTCGCCCGATCCGCCACCATCCGCGCGATGTTGCCGAAGCCCAGCAGGCCCAGCGTCATCGTCGAGAGCCGCCGCATCGGCGAGGCCAACTGCCGGGCGCGCGCGCCGGCCGCCCATTCGCCAGACCGGACCAGCATGTCCATCGTGCGGAGCCGGCGGACAACGCCCAGAATCAGCGCCATCGCGTGGTCCGCGACCTCAATGACGAACGTGTCTGGCACGTTGGCGACGAGCATCCCGTACTCGTTCGCGGCGTCCGTATCGATGTCGTCATAGCCGACATACGGGCGGAACACAAAGCGCACCCGGCGCATCGCCTCGAAAGCGTCGCCGTTGCCGCCTGGGCTCGCCAACACGATCATGTCGGCGTCAGCTACTTCGTCCTGCACCTTGCCGTCTTCGCCGCGTAGCTGCAGGACGACCGGGTCAATGCCGCCTTCGCGTAGCGCCGCCAGGGTGGCCGGGTCGATGTTCATCCCTGGCCGTACGCAATAGACAACCTTCCCCGGCTTACCCCAGGTGCTGGGGTTCCAGCGATCTTGCACCGTCATGTGGTCGCTCCTCTCCTGTTGGCCCCACCATGGTGGGCCGCTGCCATCGTGGCACTCTTGACGATGGGGCAGGACCGTCGGGTCCGATGCGTGGTGGTCTGCCAGCCCATCAGTCCCTTGCCTCTCTGCCTCAGAGCCTCATCGCTCGGTCGCCTCATCGCTCGGCCGCTCGATGCGAGCCGACTGCGATTGTATCCAGGTCGGGGCGCCCGGCGTCAGACGGGCGGCGTCGGGCAGTGCCCGGAACGGCTACCATCTGCCATCGATTGGTTTCCACGGAGGAATCCCCATGGTGTTCAACACACCGGAGCGCATTGCCCAGCTCACCCCTGACAACCCGTTCGGCCGGCTGCCGGATGGCCGTCCCGAGATCTCCGAAGACCTGCTGCGGCGGGCACGCCTCGTGTCGCCCGAAGAGGCGTGGTCGGTGCTGGAACGCCGTCACGGCTACAAGTTCCAGTTTACCGGCGACTGGCACGTCCTCCACCCCGACCGCGTGCTCGTCGGACGGGCCGTCACCGCCGCGTTCATGCCGATGCGCCCAGACCTTGACCGGGTGGTGCTGGAGTGGGGCGCGGCAAAGGGCTGGTCGCACCGCCAGAACACCTGGGTCATCGACAACCTGATCCAGGACGATGTGGTCGTGGTGGACATGTTTGGGAAGGTGCGCGACGGCACGTTCGCCGGCGACAATCTGGCGACGGCCATCAAGACGCGCACCGGCACCGGCATGGTCGTTGACGGCGGCATCCGCGATGCCCGCCAGATCGCCGAACTGGACGACTTCAACTGCTTCGTGCGCGGCATCGACCCGTCGGCCATTGCCGACGTGACCCTCGTGGGCGTCAACATCCCGGTCCGCATCGGCAACGCGATGGTGCTGCCGGGCGACCTCGTGCTTGGCACGTCGGCAGGCGTCACATTCATCCCGCCGTCGCTGGTCGAGGAGATCGTGATCCACTCGGAGGAGACCCGCTTGCGCGACGAGTTCGGGAAGCAGCGCCTTACCGAGGGCGCGTACTCATCGGCACAAATCGACACCATGACCTGGGAGCCGGAGATTCAGGCCGACTACCTGCGCTGGAAGGACCGCCGGGGCGTCTAGCGTTCCGCCGGCTCGCTCGGTTCAAGACGCAGCAAAGCGCCCCGTTCCGGGACTTCGGAACGGGGCGCTTGCAGAGCGGATCATCGGGTGGAGAGCCGTTGACTGAACTGGGATGACCGACGTAGCACCGAGAGTGGACCCGCGAGAGCCTAGCAGTCAGGCGTAGCGAGCGGAATTAGTCGCGGCGGGAGCGGGCGAGCATCGGCCGCCAGAGCATCGCCGCGCCGCCGAACAGCAGCAGGGCCAGGCCCGCCAGCGCCATCGGCGTGGTGTCCACAACATCCGCCTCACCAGTACGCGGCAGTTGCGCCGGCATCGTGCCTGCACCAGCACCGGCACCCTGGGCTGCCGGCGGCATCAGCACCGTGTCGATGACGTGGATGACGCCGTTTGAGGCCATCACGTCAGCCTGCACGACCGTTGCGCTGTTGTTCACCTTGACCGAGCCGCCAGCCACCTGGAACATCAACGGCGCGCCCTGCACCGAGTTCGCGCTGAGGCCGTTCGTCACCTGGCTCGCCACGACCTTGCCGGGGACGACATGGTAGGTCAGTACGGCCTTCAACTGGGCCGGGTTGGCGATCAACTGGTCGAGCGCGCCAGCCGGCAGCTTGGCAAACGCCGCATCCGTCGGGGCGAAGACCGTGAACGGGCCAGGGCTCTTGAGGGTGTCGACGAGGCCGGCCGCCTGCACAGCCTTGACCAGGGTGGTGAACTGGCCCGCACCGACGGCGGTGTCAACGATGTCCTTCTGCTGAGCGTTGGCTGTCTGGGCGGTCGGGGCGAGCACCAGGACGGCTGCGAGCGCCGCCGCGAAGGAGAGGGAGAGCCAGCGGGCAGCGCGCTGGGCGAGCACTGCAGAGTGGAGCCGCACGGATTCCTCCTTGGGAATGGTCGGCCGGGGCACACCGAGAGCCACCGGCCATGTCCTGTCGTCACGGTCCACCTGACCGTGACGCCAGAAGCGTACAGATATTGCAAAGGTCTTGTCAATAGTATGAACATATCTTGAAATAACGCTCTGGTGTTTCTGGCTGCTCCTGCGCCGCGTATCATCTCCGGGTGACGCACTCCACTTCTGCTCCGTATGTGCCCAGCGCCGGCCTGATACAGCCAGCGGACATGCTCCCGACCGGCGTCTGCATGCTCACCGGCGAACTGCCGCCGGATCGTGGCGGCGTGGGCGACTACTCGGCACGCCTGAGCGATGCCCTGGCAGCCATCGGTGTGCCCGTCGGCGTCCTGACGACGCGGCGGGCGGGCCAGCCGTTGCGTCGCACGCTCGGTGCGAGCGCGGTGCCGGTCCATGCGGCGGTCCCCACCTGGGACGCCCGCGCCTGGCGGCTGGTCATCAAAGCACTGTCTCAGCTTGGTCCCCGGCCGCTGCTGCATGTCCAGTTTCAGGCTGGGGCGTACAACCTGGGCGGCTCCGTCCACCTGCTGCCGACGATAGTCCGCGCGGCGCTGCCACACGCGCGGGTCGTGACGACCTTCCACGACTTCCTGCCGCCGTACCTCTTCCCGAAGGCTGGACCGGCGCGGCTGGCCGCAAATCAGTGGCTCGCACGGAGCAGCCACGCCGCGATCTTCACGGACCTTGCCGATCTAGAGCAGGCCGGCCCCGGCGTCCACGGCTACGTCGTCCCCATCGGCAGCAACATCGACTGCGCGCCGGCCGCCGAGCCGTCACGCGCCGATCTGCGCCGCCTGCTGGGAGCCACTGACGACACGTTGTTGGTCGGCTACTTCGGCTTCTTGAATCCGAGCAAGGGCGTGCCGACGCTCCTGGCGGCGATCCGACAGGTGGCGGCGCAGCGGCCGGTGCGGCTGGCGCTGATCGGTGCGGAGACCGGCGTGTCCAATCCGACCGACCAGCCGGAGGCGCACGCCGTCCAGCAGGCGATTAGCGAGAGCGGCATGGCGCACCTCGTCACCAGCACCGGCTACCTGCCCCCGGCGGACCTGTCGGCGGCGCTGCTGGCCTGCGACGCGCTGGCGCTGCCGTTCCGCGACGGCGCATCGGCTCGGCGGGGCACGCTGATGGCGGCCCTCGCCCACGGCTTGCCCATCGTCACGACGCTGCCGTCACGGACGGCCCCGACGGCTGGCCCGTCGCCCGTCTGGCTCGGGAGTGGCCCGCATGCGGTTGCCATCCGCGACGGTGTGTCGGCGCTGCTGGTGCCTCCGGACGACGCCGAGGTATTGGCGGCGGCGCTGCTCCGCCTGGGCACTGACACGGCCCTCCGCGACCGGCTCGCGGCCGGTGCGGGAGCCGTCGCGGCGCGCATCGCGTGGCAGGCGCTGGCGGCGGAGACGGCGGCCATCTACGCTGCCACCTTCGCCGGCCCGCCCCCATGATGCCGCCTGCGCTGCCTCGCCGCACGAGGACGCCCTCGACTCGGTCCGCAGCCTTCTGGTGCCTCCGCTCTCGCTTCCTGCCGTTTGCAGGCAGTCGCCTCGGCGGCAGTCACCGACTCGCACACGGGCAACTTGCGTGCAACTCGCCATGTCATCCTGAGCAGCGAGCTTGCGAGCGTCGCGAAGGATCTCCCAGATCACACGGGCTGGTGTGGGAGATCCTTCGCTTCGCTCAGGATGACAAGGTTAGGTCCGTGTCTCCACTTGATCCAGGCAGTTTCAGGGTCGCAGCCTGGTGATCGGGTCGCAGCTCGGCGTGGGGCGAGGACGGCGCCGGCCGGACTGGCTGGCTGACCTCACCTGGGGCTCGCCGCTGGTGGCGGTGGCCCTGGCGTTGCTGGCTGGCTGGGGCGTCGGGGCGACCGTCGTGCTCTGGTCGCCAGTCGGGGCGCTAGCCGTCGCCGGCGGCCTGATTGTCGCCTGGGCCGTCACACGGAGCGTGCAGGCGGGGCTGCTTGGGATGGTGGCCGTCGCGTCGCTGCTGCCGTACGCGGTGATCCCCGTTCGCGTCGGCGTCTCGCTGACGTTCATGGACGCGCTGCTTGCCGTGATCGTGGTGGGCTGGCTGCTGCGTCACGTCCTGCCAGCCGGGCGGCTGGCGTTGACCGGGGCCGGCTGGCTCTTGCTGGCGTACCTCGTGACGGCCATCGCAGCGCTGGTCATCGGCACGTCCTATGCGTCGCCGTCCGGCGCGGCTGTGCGGAGCTTCCTGAAGTACATTGTCGCGATCAGCCTGTTCATCGTCGTGGTGGACGCCGTGCGCGACCGGGCGACCGTGCGGCGGCTGGTGCGCGTCCTGATGCTCGGCGGCATGGCGGCGGCGGGCCTCGGCCTCGTGATCCACGCGCTGCCCCGTCCGATGATGGTGGACGTGCTGTCGTCGCTGAGCGTGTTGGGCTACCCGGCCGGGCCGGGTGTGCTGCGCTTCCTGCCCGGCCCGAACAACACGTACTCGGACACGTTGCGGGCGGTCGGCACGTCCATCGACCCGAACGTCTTCGGCGGCATGCTGATGTTGGCGGGCACGCTGATGCTGGCGCAATGCTTCTCGCGGCGGCCGGTGCTGCCGCGCTGGCTGCTGGTCGCCGGGCTGGGCGTGACGGCCGTGGCGATGGTCCTGTCGCAGTCGCGGGCGTCGTGGCTGGGGCTGGCCGCCGCCGCCGCACTGCTCGCCACCATCCGCGATCGCCGTCTCTGGCTGCTGGTCGTGCCTGTGGCTGGCGCACTGTTCGCGCTGCCGGTCGGGCGGAACATGGTGGCGCGGCTAATCTCCGGGTTTACCGCCCAGGATCGCGCGGCCGCCCTGCGCCTCGACGAGTACCGCCAGGCGATCCAGATTATCCGCGACTACCCGGTGCTCGGGGTCGGGTTCGGCGGCGCGCCGGAGGTCGGCACATTCGTCGGCGTCTCCAGCATCTATCTGCTGGTGGGCGAGCATACCGGGCTGATCGGGCTGGGGTTATTCCTCCTCACGCTGGCGGCAGTCGCCTGGGCCGGGCTGCGCGCCGCCCTGTTCGCGCCGCACCCGGAGGACCGTGCGATGGCCGGCACGTTGCTGGCCCCACTCCTGGCGGGGGCGCTGGTCGGCAACCTGGATCACTATTTCATGAACCCGGCCTTTCCGCACATGGTCGCGCTGTTCTGGCTGTACCTCGGGCTGCTCGCGGCGACGGCCCGCCTCACAGTCGAGTCTCCGGCGGCAGAATCGGCTGCCTGACCCCGCCCGACATGGTGCCCTGCGTGGCACTGGATAGGGGCGGACCGGGCCGGGCCACGCGCTTCTGAGATTCTGTGCAGCCAGATGGCGTACCCTGATGAGACAGTGCAGGCTCAGTTGTGCGACCCGCCGGGCGGCGTCCGGCGGCACGGGAGGTAGACGATGGCGATGACAGCAGCACCGGCCGAAGTTGGCAGTATCGCGCGTGGCCCGCATCAGGGCGCGTTCAGGCCGCCAGCAGTCGGCGTGCGTGGCGTCGTCAGTTCCGCACACGGGCTGGCGTCGCAGGCCGGCGTCCGTGCCATGATGCTGGGCGGCAACGCCGTAGACGCCGCCGTCGCCGTCGCCGCCACGCTGGCCGTCGTCGAGCCGTTCATGTCGGGCCTGGGCGGTGGCGGCGGCTACATGCTGATCCGCGACGGCAAGACCGGCCAGATTCATGGGCTGGATTACCTGGGGCGGGCACCGCGCGCCGCCCGCGCCGACGTGTTCACCGACCAGGAAGACCTGTACAGCGATGTCCGCACGTCCTGTCAGCCGAGCGCCGTCGCTGGATGGCTGGCCGCGCTGGAGCGCTTCGGCACACTCAACCGCGCCACCGTCTTCAGCTTCGCGATTGAGGTGGCCGAGCGCGGGTGGCCGATCACGCCGTTTGCCGCGACCATGCTGGCCGGTGCCGAAGCCCGCCTGAGCCGCTTCGCGTCGTCACGCGCGGCTTACCTGCCGAACGGCCGGGTGCCGCGCGTGGGCGAACTGGTGCCGCAGCCGGGCATGGCCCAGAGCCTGCGCATCATCGCGGAGGGCGGAGCGGATGCGTACTACCGTGGTCCCCTGGGCGAGCGCATCACGACGGCGGTGCAGGAGGCAGGCGGCTGGCTCACGATGGACGACCTGGCGGACGTGCAGACGCGCTGGCTGGAGCCGCTGGCGGTGCAGTATCGCGGCAACACCGTGATGACAATGCCGCCCGAATGCTCCGGGGTGCAGTATCTGGAGTCGCTCCGCATCCTTGAAGCGTTCGACCTGGCCGACCTGGGGCACAACACGACCGAGTATCTGCACCTGCTGTTGGAGACCATCAAGATCGCCAGCGCCGACCGAACGGCCTACACGATGGACCCAACCGTGCCCGCCGACAGCCTGCTGGCCGACGATTTCGTGGCAACGCGCCGTGCGCTGATCGACCGGGAACGCGCCGCGCACAGCGAAGGCGAGCGGTTCCGCGCGCAGAAGGACGGGCTGATTCCGCCGGGCGACCCGCGCCGCTACCAGCGCGACCACACCACTCACTTTGAGGCGGTGGACGCCGACGGCACGCTCGTGTCGGTGACGCAGAGCAACGGCGGCGTCTTTGGGAACGCGTTCGTCGCCGGCGACACCGGCATCCCGATGAACAACTTCCTGTACTGGCAGGACGTGAACCCC
>JBBQBU010000174.1:0-10718 GCA_038318015.1 Chloroflexota bacterium
CGGTCGGCCCTCACCCCCACCTCCCGCCGGTCGGCCCTCACCCCCGACCCCTCTCCCGCAAGCGGGAGAGGGGAGCAACAGGCTTTCTAGATTGTCACGACTCGAACGAGGTCGGCGAGAACGGACGGATGGCGGCACGTCCCATGCTCGCCGGACAGGCTCCACAAGAAATGCCCCTGCACGCACGTCCGCCGCCGTTGCCGTGCACCCGGCGATGCCCCTCCTGTCCCTCCTCCCCCGTTTGCGCGTGCATCCGGCGGCGCATCTCCTGTCCCTCCTCTCCTGTTTGCGCGTGCATCCGGCGGCGCATCTCCTGTCCCCCCTCTCCCGTTTGTGCGTGCATCGGGCGGCGCATCTCCTGTCCCCCCTCTCCCGCTTGCGGGAGAGGGGGCTAGGGGGTGAGGGCACACCGGTTCGCGCGCCGGCTGTGCGGCGGGGCTGACCGATGGCTGCCGGCGACATCACCCTCGGAGGCCGTGGCGGGGCAGCCGTTGTCCGCCGCCCGCTGCTCCGCATCAGCCTGGCCTACCACTGGCAGGCGCTCATCGCCGTCGTCCTCGGCACGTTCGTCGTCATCCTGAACCAGACGATTGTCAATGTGGCCCTGCCGCGCATCATTCAGGTCTTCCAGGCCACCGTGGATCAGGGCCAACTGGTACTCACCGCCTACATGCTGGCGCTGGCGGTCTTCATGCCGGCCACCGGCTTCATCAGCGACCGCGTCGGCATCAAGCGCGCCTATCTCGGTTCGGTGGCGCTGTTCACCATCTTCACCGCCCTGTGCGGCCTCGCGCCCACCATCGACGTGCTGATCGTCTTCCGCGTGCTTCAGGGGCTTGGCGGCGCGCTGATCATGCCGCTGGGCATGGCGATCATCTTCCAGACAGCCCCACCCCGCGAGCGCGGCGCGGTGATGGGTATGTTCGGGTTGCCGGTGCTGGTCGCCCCGATGACCGGGCCAGTGCTGGGCGGCTACCTCGTGGATACCGTTGGCTGGCGGCCGATCTTCCTGCTGGGGATGCCGGTCGGGGTGGCTGCGCTGCTGTACGGCATGGCGATCCTCCGGGAGTCGCCACGCAAGAGCGACACGCGCTTCGATTGGGCCGGCTTCCTGCTGGGTGGCATCGGGTTCTCGGCGGCGCTGGCGGCCCTGTCGCGCGCCCCGGCTGACGGCTGGTTCGCGCCGCACCTGATCGCGCTGTGGCTCGTGGCGGCCGGGGCGCTCGGCTGCTGGGTCGTCATCGAGTTGACGGATCACCACCCGCTGCTCGACCTGCGCGTGCTGACCGACCGCACCTACTTGACGGCGAACATCGTCGTCTGCGTGCTGATGGTGATGATGTTCGGGTCGCAGTTGCTGCTGCCGCTGTTCCTCCAGAACGTGCGCGGCCTGACGCCGTTCGCCACGGGCTTGCTGATGGCCCCGGAAGCCGTTGCCACCGCCATCATGATGCCGATCGCCGGTCGGCTGCTCGACAAGATCGGCCCGCGCCCGCTGGCGATCCCCGGCCTGATCGGGCTGTCGTTCGCCTACTGGCAGCTTTCGGGCATCGACCCGAACACGTCCGACACGACCATCGCGGCGGTACTCGCGCTGCGCGGCGCGTCGCAAGGGATGATGATGCTGCCGCTGATGACCGTGGCGATGGATCGCATCATGCCGGCCCGCATGAGCCGCGCGACGGTCCTCGCGACGGTGATTCGCCAGATTGCTGGGGCGTTCGGAGCGGCGTCGGCGGCCAGCATCCTGCTGGTGCGGCAGCAACACCACCAGGCGACGCTGGTGCAGACGGTCACACCGGACGCGCCGGCGGTGGCAAGCTCCCTGGCGACCCTGACAATGCGGCTGCTAGAGCAGGGCGTCGCAGCGGGCACGGCTGGCATGCTGGCGCTGGGCCAGTTGAACGACCGCACGAAGATCGCCGCCAGCGTCCGCGCCTACGACGACTGCTTCATGATCTACGCCATCATCTCGCTGCTGGTGCTGATCCCGGTGCTGTGGGTGCCGCGCCGCCGCCAGCACCACTAAACCAAAGCGAGGGTGAAACACGCAGACAGCGTACGGTGAGCGGACTTCCTGGACCTGCGTCAGCGCAGGCGCTCAGCATACGTTTCCGTCATCCCGAGTGGAGTGAGCTTGCGAGTGGAATCGAGGGATCTCAAGCTCGGTATCGCTCCTGCCGAGATCCCTCCACTTCGTTCGCAAGCTCACTTCGGTCGGGATGACATGAGAAGATGACGCAAGATGGCAAGATGGCCTGTATATCCCTGTGGATTCGGTTTAGGACTCGGCACGCTGCCACGCAGGCGTGGCAGCCCACGTACAGGGCGCATGCCGGATGGCACCACTCACCACGCACAAGCCTATTCGCGCTGGCGGTCCTCGCGGTCGTTCGCAAGATCCAGCGCCAGCACGCTCGCCAGAATCAGCGCGTCATCCTCACCCGGCGCGATCTCCACCCCGTATGTGTCGCGGAACGTCAGCCACTGCTTCGAGACCGTCGCCACCGTGTCGTTGTGCCGCTTGATCGTGAAGTTGTGGTCAAGCAGGCTGCCCGTCATCTCCAGGTCGTCCGGGCCGGGCACGTCAATGGTGAACTTGTCGCGGAACGGCGTGAAGAAGTGCTTGCGAACCTGCGCCGCCGGCTGGCCGTGCACGCTGATTTCGTAGGTCGGGCGCAGCGCCATCAGCCGCCGGTGGACTGTTGCGACCTCCTGCCCTGACTGGTCCCGCAGGATCAGCCGGTCCCGCAGCGTCAGCACCTTGCCGTCCACCTGGAATACCATGTTCCCAGACTCGTCGGTGATCGCTGAATCTTCGCCCAGCCGAAACAGTTGCTCCCGGATGACGTACCGCACAGCCTCGCGCTCCCGTCAGGGGCGCGTCAGGCACCCCGTTGTACCCCGCAGATGCACGTTTCGGGCCGTGCGTACCGGGGCCGAGGGTTGGTCCACGACGTTGGCGCGGGACCAGGGCGCTGCACCTGTCACCAGTTGCCTGCTACGCGGCTCGCCCCGGCCGCCCGCGCGCAATCGCCAGGCTCAGCGCCACCACCGGCACAATGCCGACCGCCACAATCGTCAGGGCCGCTGTCGCAGCCTCGGCCAGCCGCTCGTCGGAGGCCAGCAGATAGACCCGCACGGCCAGCGTGTCAAAGTTGAACGGGCGGATAATCAGCGTCGCCGGCAGTTCCTTGAGCGTGTCCACGAACACCAGCAGCGCGCCCGTCAGCAGGCTGCCGCGCAGCAGCGGCAGGTGCACCCGCACCAACACCCCCAGCGGCCGGCAGCCCAACGACCGCGCCACGCCGTCCATGTTCGGCGTGATGCGCCCCAGCCCCGCCTCCGTGCTGTTGAACGAGAGCGCCAGGAACCGCACCACGTACGCGAACAGCAGCGCGAAGACCGTCCCGCTCAGCAGCAGGCCCGTCGAGACGCCGAACGTGGCGCGCATCCAGGCGTCCAGGCCGTTGTCGAACGCCCCGAACGGCACCAGGATGCCCACCGCGATGACCGAGCCGGGGACCGTGTAGCCCAGCGTGGCGACCCAGGCCGTCACGTGCATCAGCCGCGACGGCACGAGGCGCAGGCCGTACGCCACCGTCACCGCCAGCACCACGGCGACGGCGCTGGCCCCGACCGCCAGCAGCAGGCTGTTCGTCGCCAACTGCACGAACGCCGGGCCGAACCGCTGATCGCCCGCCGTCACCGCAAGCTGTAACAGGCGGCCAGCCGGCACCAGGAACCCGACCGTGATCGGCAGGGCGCACACGACGATGGCCCCCACTGCCCGCCAGCCGCGCAGGCGGAACGGCGTGATCGGCTGCGCGCGCGCCGTCGTCTGGTGGTAGCGGCGCGGCCCCCGCGACAGGCGCTCGAAGCCGATGATCGCCAGCACGCACACCAGCAGGCCGGCTGCCAGCTTGGCCGCGCCGACCGGCGACCCCATCGCGAACCAACTCAGGTAGATGCCGGTCGTGAACGTATCGACTTCGAAGTGCTTGACCGTGCCGAAGTCGGCCAGCGCCTCCATCATCACCAGTGCCAGCCCAGCCATGATCGCCGGGCGCACCAGCGGCAGCGCGACCGTCAGAAACGAGCGCCACGGGCCGCGCCCGAGGCTCCGGCTCGCCTCCAGCGCCCCTACCGACTGCTCAAAGAAGGCAGCGCGGGCCAGGAGGTAGACGTACGGGTAGAGCACGGCTGTCATCACGACGATGGCCCCGCCCAGCGAGCGAACCTCTGGGAACCAGTACGTCGCGCCGCGCGGCAGCCCCAGCCAGCCCCGCAGCGCCGTCTGGACCGGGCCGGGGTACTGCAACAAATCGCCGTAGGTGTAGGCCAGCAGGTACGCCGGCATCGCCATCGGCAGGATCAGCGCCCAGGCCAGCGCCTGACTACCGGGGAATCGGCAGACGGTGACGAGCCACGCCGCGCTGATGCCGACGATGACCGTGCCCACCCCGACGCCTAGCAGCAGCCCGACCGTATTCATCAGGTAGCGCGGCAGGGTGAGCGCGACCAACTCGAGCCACAAGCCCTGCGTCGGCTGGGTCAGGCTGCCCAGCACCGTCAGCACGGGGATGGAGACAACGGCCGCCAGCACCAGCCCGAGCAGGGCCAACGGCTGGGGCAGAGACACGCCCCAGCGCCCGGAACCGGCGGCGCGGGCGCGTCGTCCGGAGAGCGCGTGGGGCGTCGGCGAAGCAGGCAAGGGGATGTCGTCGTGGATGAGGGGTCGGCGGCGCGGTTAGCGCCAGCCCGCCCGGTTCATGATGAGCATCGCCAACTGGTTGTTCGAGCCGAACGTGCGGGCGTTCAGCGTGTCGCGGCGGAACTCGCCCATCACGGCAAGGATCGGGTGCGGCGGCACGCTCTCGACGGCCGGGAACTCGAAGCTCGCGTTCGCCAGCGCCTGCTGTGCCGTGTCGCTCGTCAGGTACTCCAGGAACGCGAGGGCGTTCTCGCGGTTCGGCGCGTTCTTGGTGACGCCGCCGCCGCTGACGTTGACGTGGGTGCCACGGTCGCCGGCACCCTGGTTCGGGAAGAAGACGCCGATGGCCTCGCCGGCCGCCTGCTCCTCCGGCTTGGCCGAGTTGCGGAGGCGGGCCACGTAATACGTGTTCGAAATGGCAAGGTCGCCAGTGCCAGCGACGACGGCAAGCAACTGGTCAGTGTCGCCTCCCTGCGGGGACCGCGCGAGGTTAGCCGACATGCCGCGCGCCCACGCCTGCGTCGCGTCCAGGCCGTTCGCCTCGATCAGCGAGCCGACGAGCGACTGGTTGTAGGGGTGCGCCGAGCTACGCACCAGGATTTTGCCCTTCCACTTCGGATCCACCAGATCCTCATAGGTAGACAACTGCGACGGATCGACGCGATCCTTCGCGTAGGCGATGATGCGGGCGCGCATCGAGAAGCCGTACCAGTGGCCCTCGGGGTCGCGGAGGTTGGCCGGGATGCGGTTGTTCAGCACCTCGGAACTGGTGGACTGGAAGACGCCGGCCTCCTGAGCCTTCCAGATGCGGCCGGCATCGACGGTCATCAGCACGTCGGCGGGGCTGTTCGCGCCCTCGGCCAGGATGCGCGCCAGGAGTTCGTCCTCGGTCCCGCGAATGACGTTGACGGCCACCCCGCTCTGGGCCGTAAAGCCGTTGAACAGGGCGTCGTCCGTGTCGTAGTGGCGGGCGGAGTAGACGTTGACGGCCCCGCCCTGCTGGACGGGGGCAGCCTGGGTCATAGTCGTAATCGGCTGCCAGACGAGCACGGCCGCAAACATCGCAGCCGCCGCCGGCAGCAGGCCGCGCAGCAGTGACTTCATTTCGATCCTCGCGTTCGTGAGCGGGTGACCCCGCAAAATAGGGCGCGACGGGCGAGCGGCACCGGTCGCTCTCGATCGCTCACTGTAGACGCGCGCGCCTCTCCGCACAGCACGATAATAGAGTACACTAAATCGCAACATTAGGCAATACTCATTATTCGGCAAACCATGCGGTGTTTCAAGAATCTTCGGCTGTTCAAGTGTTCACAGGATGGTCAGGCGGGCTTGCGGCCCGCCAGCAGCAGGAACAGCGGGATACGCTGCCGGCGCCGGTACGTCTCTTCGCGCAGAAACGCCGCGCGGCGCGGGCTGGCCTCCCGCAACCCCTCCAGGGCGAAGCCGGCCGCCAGCAGCGACCCGACATATACCTCAACCGTGCGGTGGTACTTCACCACGTCGCCGCCGAGCCAGCGCGTCGCGCGCCGCCCCTCGATGTGGTAGTTGTCCACCGTCCAGGTGTGGCGCTGGCCGCCGCCGTCCAGCGCCCGATTACAACTGGTGATGACCGGGTGCTCGACCGAGAAGACGAACCGGCCGCCTGGGCTGAGCGCCCCGAACACCTGTCGGAACGTCGTCGCCACATCCTCGACGTAGTGCAGGGCCAGCCGCGAGATCGCAAGGTCGAACGCGGCGGCAGGATAGTCCCACGCTTCGATGGTCGCCTGCGTGATCTGCCCGGCGGTATCTGCCAGCGTTGCCGTGCCCGCCTGCATCATGTTCGTGGACGGCTCGACGCCGAGGTACGCAACCGCCCCCGCCGCCAGCAGATCCCGCCCGATCTGCGCGTCGCCGCTCCCGAGGTCGAGTACCCGCAGCCCGGTCACTTCGCCGATCATGTCCAACAGATCCGGGCGTTCCAGCGTGTCGTTCGGCGTCTCGTCTTGCTGGCGGTGCCGCATGTAGGTCGCGAAGATGTCGGCGTCATCGTAGAAGCCTGGGCCGTCGTGCGCCACAACCCCTCCCGCCGTGCGGGCGTGCAGCCGTGTGCCCGCGTAGCAACGGTGGTTGTAGCGCACGCAACGGCGCGTCGTCATGCGCTCGGCGTCGGCTCCCGAGCCGGTCTCCCGCCGCTATCATCGACCGGCGCGCGCGGGCTGCGGGGAGGGAGCGACGACTGATGCGGGTGCTGATCACGGGCGGCTGCGGGTTTGTGGGCGCGTTTGCCGCGCTGGAGTTGACGAGTCACGGGCATGAGGTGGTGTGCTACGACCGTCGCGCCATCCGCTCCGACGTGCTCGAACGAGCTGGGCCGGGCGTCGCCATTGTGGCAGGCGACATCCTGGACCGCGAGCGCCTTGCCGCGACGGTGCAGGAATACGCCATTGACGGCATCGTGCACACCGCCGCCGTCATTGGGCAGGGTGACGGCGCTGCCGCCCCTGACTGGATGCTCAACATCAACGTCGGCGGCACGGTCGCCGTGCTGGAGACGGCCCGCGCCAACGACCTGCGCGTGGTCTACATCTCCACAGCCACGCTCTATGGTCAGCATCCTGATCTGCACGTGCTCTCCGAAGAGGCCCGCCCTGAGCCAGTCGGCATGTACGACACGACGAAGTTGATGGCCGAGACGCTGGCGATCAGCTACCACAAGATTTTCGGGCTGGACGTGGTCGCACTGCGGCCGGGCTACGTCTACGGCCACCACAATTCGACGGGCGGTTACTTCCTCGACCGGGTGATGACCGGTGAGTTGGTCGATCAGTCGGTTGGCGCTGACCTACCCATCGACGTGACCTACGTCCGCGATCTGGCGCAGGGCATCCGCCTCGCCATGACGGTGCGTCCGGTGCGTTCGCGCATCTTCAACCTCACCGGTGGCGTGCTGCGCCGGCGCGGTGAGGTTGCCGAGATCGTGCGACGATTGGTGCCGGGCGCTGACATTCGCCTCGGGCCGGGCATCCCGCCGACGGCGCATCTGCGCGGCCCTAGCGATCTGACGCGGGCGCGGAACGAACTGGGCTACGCGCCGGCCTATACGCTGGAGCAGGGACTCGCGGACTGGCTCACCTGGCTGCGCTGAGTACACATCCTCAAGAGTGCCGCATCGGTTCCGAGTCAACCCCGCCCCCGCCTCTCTCTATCGCGATAGAGGTTGGCGGGGGCGGGGTTGACATCGCGGTAATCGCTGAGGGGCGCATGGGCAGCAATGCTACAGGGGCAGGCGTAGGCGCGCTGGCTCCGTGAGGCGGCTGCTGATCGCGCGCGCGATCTCGTGGATCGGGACGACCGCATCGGCTACGCCGCGTGCCGCGACGATTTTCGGCATGCCCCAGACGATGCACGTCGATTCGTGCTCGGCAATCACACTGCCGCCGGCCGCATGGACCGCCACCGCACCATCAGCGCCGTCTGAGCCAATGCCGGTCAGGACCACCGCGACCGTCCGGCTGCCGTACAACTCGGCCGCCGACAGCAGTGCCACGTCAACGGAGGGTCGCACGTAGTGAACCTTTGGCCCCTGGTCCAGGTGGACGATGCCGCCCGGGCCGAGGCGCACGTGAAAATCCCCCGGGGCCACCAGCGCGAGGCCCGGTTCAAGGCGGTCGTCCTGCTGCGCCTCGCGGACAGCCAGGGCCGAACACGCGTCCAGCAACTCGGCCAGGACGCCGGTCATCGTCGCTGGCATATGCTGCACCACGAGGTAGGCGGTAGTGCGGTCGGGCACGAGGTTCGCCATCACGATCTGGAGCGCTTGCGGGCCGCCCGTTGACGCTCCGATGACGACGAGGCGCTCGAAGCGTTCGCCCGTCGAGCGGCGCGCGGGTGGCGTGGCCCCGCCGGCCCTGGGAGGCGTGGGCAGGGTGGGCAGGCGACCGGGCAGCGTGGGGGCTGTGGGCGGTCGGCCGGGCAGTGGCGGGGCTGCCGCCGGCCTGACCGGTGCCCGCGTGACAGTGGGCACGTTCGGGGGGGGCGGGCCGGCAGCACGCCCCAGGATGCGCGGGCGTGCCCGTGCTGCCGCCCGTACCTTGCGGATCAGTTCGTCGCGCAAGGCGGCCAAGTCGCGCATGATCGGGCCGCCTGGCTTCGCCACAACATCGACCGCGCCGTCCATCATCGCGCGAACGGTTGGCTCGGCCCCGGCTTTCGTCAGGTACGACACCATGATGACGGGCGTTGGCCGCTTCCGCATCAGTTGGCGCAGCACGTCCAGGCCGTTCATGCCCGGCATCTCGACATCCAGCGTCACCACGTCCGGGCGCAGCTCTTCAACGCTGGCGAGGCAGTCCGGGCCGTTGCCCGCCGTCCCCACGACCGTGATGTCCGGTGCGTTTTCCAGCGCGGCGGCGATCACCCTTCTGGTGAGCATCGAGTCGTCTGTGACGAGCACCCGGATCGGGCGACTATTCATCATCGACGGTGTGGCCTTCCGGTGGCTGGTGTACCGAGGCGTTGCATCATAGGGCAGCCTCCACGGAGGGAAGCTGCGAGCCAAGGGTCTTCCTGAGAGTGCCTATTGGACTGAACGCGGCGTGCCCGAAAAAGGGATGGCACGCACCAGGCAGCCACCCGCATGACAGCGACAGGATGTCAGCGCATCGCCGGGCCTGCGCTCGTAGTGTGGCGACGCGGCGGCGCAGTCGGTCAACCCGGTGGTGAGCAGGTAACTGCTCGCAATGTGCCGTCCCCTGAATCTGTTCGCCACGTTCCAACATGTAGCATGGCTGCAACGCGCACTGCGACGCTGCGAATTGTGCGACGAGTAGTTCAGGCGGGCCAACTCGCTTTGGGGATCAGGATGACGGCAGAGTCACAACATCAGGCCCCGGGATCGGACGCACCCGCTGAGGCGAGACCCGGCCTACCCGGCCAGCTTGACAGTCCGCTCATCCTTGTCGTGGACGACGACAAGCTGAATCGTGTCGTCATGAGCGCCGTCCTCCGTCAGCTTGGGTATCGCTTTACGCTCGCGACGAACGGGCGCGAAGCCGTTGAGGCGGTGCGCTGTGAACGGTACGCCGCCGTGCTAATGGACTGCCTGATGCCGGAGATGGACGGTTACGAGGCGACCGCGACGATTCGCCGGCATGAGCGTCTGCACCCGTCGTCCGATGGGGCGCACAGCCATGTGCCGATCATCGCCGTGACAGCGGTGGCGATCCAGGGCGCGCGCGAGCGGTGCATCTCGGCGGGCATGGACGATTATGTGACGAAGCCCGTCGTCTTGCAGAGTGTGGCGGGCGTGCTTGACCGCTGGCTTGCCGGCCCGGCCGCCGATGCGACCTGGGCACCGGAGCTTGCGGCTGCTCAGGACGAGTCTGAAGACGACGCCATTGATGGCGAAGCGTTGGACGCGCTACGGCAACTGGACCCGGCGGCCGGTGAAACGCTCATCGCAGAGGTGGTGCACGACTTCTCGGTTGAAGTGCCGCCAAGTTTTGACCTGCTGCGGGCGGCCGTTGTCGCCGGCGACGCGAAGAGTGTTGTGCAGCAGTTGCACTTCATCGCCGGCTGCGCCTCCATCGTCGGGGCGACGCACGTCGAGCGCCTTGCCCGGTCCCTGGAGTCGGCCCAGCCGCACGACGCGCCGGCCATGTTGCAGGGGACTGCGGCGCTCGTTGACGACCTCGAAGAGGCGTTTGTGCGGGCGCGCGTCACGCTGGAGTCGCTAGTTGCACTGTCGGACCTGAAGGTGCCCCGCACGGACGCCTAGGTCCGCGCCGCCACCAGCCGTGACTGGTTCGCATCCGTCAACGGCTGGCTGCAGCACGGACCATGCTCAAGAGTTACTGCCGGGTGTGCCATCGCGTGACGGTACCGTCAGGGGGATGCGGAACAGCCGCGCCGCGTTGCCGCCGAAGATCTTCTGCATGGCGTCGTGCGGCATGTTCATGAAGCGGCAGGCCCGTATCTGATCCTGCAAGTAGCGGATGCTGTAGCCGCGCGGGAACCAGCTAGA
>JBBQBU010000175.1:0-10682 GCA_038318015.1 Chloroflexota bacterium
TCCGTGGCTGCCTCGGGATTGGCCTTGGCATCTTGGATGCCGCGCAACGTCGCTTTCAGGAATCGTTCGAGGGCGCTGGCGTCATTCTCCACCAACTGCTGCCGGGTCAGGTAGGTCAGGCCGATGCTCGGCACACCAAAGTCGCTCGGGCGGAACAGGCGCGTCGGTACCCCCAGGCGCTGGAGAATGGCCGGCTCGTTCGACTCGAAGACGGGGTAGACATCAACCTTGCCGGCCGCCAGCAGGCGCGGATCGAACCCGACCGGCACTTCTTGAATCTTGGAGCGGTCCACGCCCGTCATCGCCAGCAGTGCCACGTAGTCGGGCGTCTGGTAGACCTTGAAGCCGACCGTCTTGCCCTCGAAGTCCTTCGGCGAGCGGATCTCGGAGCTGTCCTGCACGGCAAAGGCGCGCTGTCCGCGTTGGCCGAGCAGCGCGAACGAGACGACCGGCAGGTCATCCGCCCGCCGGGCAATCACGGAGTCAGCCTCACCGGTCGTCACGTCCACCGAACCTTGCAACAGCAGCTTCAGGTGCTCGCCCTGGCCAGTCGCATGCGTGATCTGCACGTCAAGGCCCTGTTCGGTGAAGTAGCCCTTCTTCTGGGCGATGTACGCGCCGACGAACGGCAGGTTCGCTTGCGGCTTGTAGCCGGCCATAAAGTGGAATGTGCGGAGCGGCGCGGCCGGCCGCTGAAATGCGACGCCGCAAGCACTGGCGAAAAGTGCAGCCAACACCAGCATCATGACCGTGGCCGTGCTGTGTGGGCGACGCCCGGTGCGAATCGTCCAGGTCATCCGAGGTGCCTCCAGGGGGTCCGCGCGGGGCGTTGCGGTCCCGGCGGCAGCTTGGGGTGACGCAGCAGGCCGCGCCAGGCGATCAGTCGTTCGGGCCGGAGTTGCAGCAGCCGGCCGCGCCCAGCCGTGGCCGGCTCGCGGGCAGCATCGAAACCGACGTAGCGGGCGGCTAGCTGCGCTTCGATCTCGGCCCAACGCTCGGGCGTGGGGTTGTTCGTTTCGGTCAGTTGGCCGCGCACCAGCACTCGGCGCAGCGGCGGCGACGATTCGCTGACGGCCAGCGATACGCGGGGGTCAAGTCGGACGTGCTCGGCCCACTCGGAGCCGGTCCGCGAGACGAGCCAGAATGTTGCGCCGTCCCAGGCGTACCAGAGGGGCACCGTAGCCGGGTAGCCATCGTCCGTCAGATAGCTGAGGGTTGCCACAAGACTCTGCCGCAGAAACGCGTCAAGCTCGCTGCCTTCAATCGGCCCGGCCGCCGTCGGCGACGTGGCCCAGGTCGCGTCACGCGCCGAAGCGGCGGCCGAATAACTCGGCGCGGTGACGGCCGGGTCCATCGACGGCAGTAACTCGTCTGGCGCTGCACGACCGTCACTGACGGCTGCTAGCAGCGCCGTGCGCACGCCGGGGGCGGCCAGCCGGTCGGGCGGTCCGGCCAGTGCCAGACAGGCCTGCTCGGCCGGGCCGGCTGGCAAGCGGACGGCCAGCATGCCGACGCCGGGCAGCAGCTCGTCCTCGACGACCCCCATGCCGTCAGCGAGACGCGCCAGCGTCGTGGCGCGCTGATCGAGGCGCATGCCGTGGATGGGTACATAGCGCAACGGCTCCGTGCCCTCACGCGTGGCAGCCAGAACGAACGTGTCGTCCTGGCGGATCCAGAGCAGCGCCGTCTCGCCGACCGCCGCAACCAGTTCATCTGCGATCAGGGCGAACCGCTCGCAGGCGCGGAGCCTGCAGGCCGCTGCACCGCCGAGCGCCGCCAGTCCGGCCCCGACGAGGTAGTGCCCATCGTCGTTACGGCGGACCAACTGCGCGTGACGCAGCGTCGTCAGGATCGCCAACAGCGAGCTTGGCCCTACGTCCAGCGCACGTGCGAGGTCAGCCAAAGACAGCGGCGCAGCGGTGGCCGCAAGGTGTTCCAACACGCGCACGGCGCGGGCCACGGCGGGCACTTCGTCCTGATAGCGTCGACCGCTGCTGTCCTGTGCCTTCATCTGGCTGAACGATGCTTCTGCATGCTGAACAACAGGGTACCTCGTGCATGGCAGCCGCGCAAGTGCGCACCGGGTGCCGCACGCCTTGATGTACAGGTGCGAGTCGATCAGCGGAGCGCGGGTGCCGTACGCTTCTACCGACGCCAGCGCCACGGCCGTGATCGTTCGCCGCCCCAGGCAGTGGATCCAGCCGGCCAGCACCAACTGGAAGCCCCGGTGCGTCGGCGCATGCAGGCACGGCTCGAATGCCGCGAGCAGCCTCGCCATGCTGCTCGGCAACATGATCTCGGGCATGGCTCCCTCCCTGGTTCGCGACACTTCCAGGGTCTACAAGGGAGCCATGTTCCGTCAACGCACTGCTGCTCCGCCTCCAAATTGGCGGAAGTCGGGCCTAAATGCGCGGCGGCGCGTTACCCTTTCGAACAGATCCGTGCTGGCAGCACCATCTTCGCCACGCGCCAGCGGCGGCGGCGAGATTTCAGGCTGACAGCCAGCGATCACAGGGTATGCAGTGCAGCAGTCACTCTCAGCCGGCTTCATTCTTCAGGTTGGACAGGCGATCCTCGCGGCGGACGGGTTAGAGGCGACTGTCGCGATCATCCTTGACGCCGCCCTCCGGCTCTCCAGTGCCGAAACGGTCGGTCTCCTGCAACTCGACGTTGCCAATCAAGTGCTGCACTGCAAACATGCTGTCGGCACTGACGCTGGCAACCTGATGGCCATGCGTGCACTGCCGGTTGGGCAGGGGGTCTCTGGCCGCGCGGTAGCCGAGGGTCGCCCGGTCTGGTCCGACGACTTGCTTTCCGATGATGCCATCGCCCTCGTTGGTCACACCCGTGCTGCGGTGTCAGACGCCAGCTTCCGCTCGGCTATGGCCGCCCCGCTGCTGGTGAACGGCACAGCAAGCGGGGCACTGGTCTGCATCAGTCACATTCCCGGCAGCGTGTCAACATCCCAGATCGATGTGCTTGCCGCGCTGGCCTCGCTGGCGGGTGTTGCCCTGGAATACGCGCGTCTTCATCAGGAGACGCGCACCCAGGCCCATCGCGCCCGCATCGTGTCGGAGACAGCCCGGTTCATTAGCAGTTCGCAAGATTTACCGGGTCTGTTGCACGCCCTGTCCCGCGAGATGCAGCGCATCGTGCCGTTCGTCTTCCTCAGCTTTGCGTTTCACGACGCAGACCGCCACACCATCACATTTCACGAGATGGGCCCGGAGGGCACGCCCATTCCTGCGCCGTACCCCAACAATCTGTTGACCCTTCCGGCTGGTGACACCCTGTCATGGCGGGTCATTGTCGAGCAGCAGACCGTCGTCATCGACGATCTCCGCGACTCCGACCTGCTTGTTCATGCCGAACGCGTCGCTGCCGGCCGCCTGTCCACGGTCTGTGTCCCGATCATTCGCGACCAGCAGAGCCTGGGTGTGCTCAACGTCATCAGCGACAAGGTGGCCGCGTTTACACCGGAGCATGTTGCGTTCCTTGAGGAGTTTGCGCCGCACCTTGCCGTCGCCATTGTGACGGCGCGGCTGCACGAAGAGTCGCGCGCCCAGGCCCACCGGGCACGTGTCATCGCCGACATGGCCCGCATCATCGGCTCGACTATGGACCTCACGGCGTTGCTTCGCGCCCTGACCAGCGAGATTCAGCGCATCGTGCCGTGCGTGCTTGCCAGTTTCGGGTTCTACAACGCTCTCGCCAACACTGTCACCTACCACGCAATGGACACCGTGTCACGTCCGAGCCACCAGCCTTCTTCAACCGTACCGGCGGCCAACACCGTCGCTCTGGAGGTCATCCAGACCAACCGGTCCATCATCGTGGACGACTACCGCGAAAGTGTCGTCCCGCTCCACGCCGAGCGCGTAAGCCAGGGGTTCCTTTCGTCAGCCTGTGTCCCGATCACGGGCGAGGAGGGACCGCTCGGCGTCCTAAACGTGGTCAGCGATGTGGCAGGCGCGTTTTCCCGCGAGCATGTTTCATACCTCGAAGAGTTGACGCCCCATCTCGCTGTTGCCATCGAAAAGGCGCGCCTCTTCGAACAGACGACGGCGCGTGCCCGGCGCAATACCCGCCTTGCCGAACTGAGCCGGCTCGTCACGGAAAGTCTGGACGCCCAGCGCGTCCAGCAGTTCGTGGTGCAGGCATCTGCCGACCTGCTGGGGCCAGATCTGACCCGCCTGTGGTTGCTGGATGAGAGCGGGGAGACGATCAGTCTGGCGGCGGTCGCAGACGTGCAACAGTTGATGCCTCTGTCTGAAACAGCCGCTCGCCAGCGGATGCCCGTAGAGGGGACCCTTGTCGGCTTTGTGGCGTCAACCCGCCAGCGCCGCTACAGCCCAGAACTAGCAGCGGACCCGCTCGCTGGACACAAGGACTGGATTCGCGCCCACGGGCTACGGTCACAGCTCGTGGTACCGGTCGTGGTTGGCGACCGGGCGATTGGGGCATTGGACATCGTCTACCGCGTCGCGCACGAACCGAGCCCTGACGATGTCGAACTGCTTGAGGCACTGGCGGCTCTGGCTGCAAACGCCATCCACAACGCCCGCCTGTATGACCAGGCTCTTGAATCGTCGCGCCTCAAATCAGAGTTCGTTGCCAACATGAGCCACGAGATCAGGACGCCGATGAACGGTGTCATTGGCATGACCGGCCTGCTGCTTGATTCGAACCTTGACGCCGAGCAGCGCGACTGCGCCGAAATCATCCGCTCCAGTGCCGAGTCGCTCCTGACGATTGTGAACGACATTCTCGACTTCTCAAAAATCGAGGCGGGTCGCCTTGAACTTGAGGTCCTCGACTGCAACATGCGCCAGCTCGTCGATGACATCGCTGAAGCGCTGGCACCGTCGGCGCACCTGAAGGGCCTGGAACTGGTAACGGCCGTCGAGCCGGACGTACCGACGCTGCTCCGTTGCGACCCCGGCCGGCTCCGGCAGATCCTCACCAACCTGATCGGGAATGCCATCAAGTTCACCGATCACGGCGAGGTTGTCCTGCGAATGGGCGTTGAGGCAACCGGCGACGCAGACCGGCGCTGCTGCGGGGCTGGCGCCGCGCTGACGGCCGTGCGCTTCGAGGTCCACGACACCGGCATCGGCATCTTGCCAGAGGCCCGCACCCGGCTGTTTCAGGCGTTCGCCCAGGCTGACGGCTCCACGACTCGGCGGTACGGCGGGACCGGCCTCGGCCTCACCATCTCGCGCCAACTCGTCGAGCTCATGGGCGGGCGCATCGGCCTGGACAGCACATACGGCCAGGGAAGCACATTCTGGATCACGGTCCCGCTCGAACAATCCCAGGCAGCCGTCCCTTGCGAAGAGCGCCGCGGTGTCAGCTTGCGCGGCACTCGCGTGCTCGTCGTAGACGACAACCTGACCAATCGCGTCATCCTGGATCGACAGTTGTCGTCATGGGGTCTCGACGTGACCCTGGCGGATGGCGGTGCGGCGGCCCTCGCCTGCCTGCGGGCAGCAGCCGAACGGCATGCGGCGTTCGATATCGCCATCCTTGACTTTCACATGCCGGGCATGGACGGGCTTGCGCTGGCCCGTGAAATCGGCCAGAACCCGCGTTCCGCCGGTCTGCCCATTGTGCTCCTCACGTCGGTGGGGGCGCACGGCGACCTCTCGACCTTGCGCGAGAGCGGCATCTCGCTATCCCTCTCGAAACCTGTCCGCGTCTCCCACCTGCTCGACGCCCTGGCCGTGGCCCTGGGGAATGCTGCGGCCAGCCAGGTGCGAGCACGACCGCAGCCGGTGAATGCGGACCCAGTACCGATAGCGTCACCGCCGCCGCTCGCGTCGCACATCCGCGTCCTGGTGGCCGAGGACAACATCGTCAATCAGCGGGTCGCCTTACGGATGCTCGAACGGCTCGGCGTCGGTGCCGACATCGCGTCAAACGGTCTGGAGGCCGTTGAGAGCTTCGGACAGAAGCCGTACGCCGCAATCCTGATGGACTGCCAGATGCCCGAACTTGATGGCTTTGAGGCCACGGCACGCATCAGGGCGCTCGAGGGACGCGGCTCGCGCATCCCGATCATTGCCATGACGGCGTCGGCCATGCGCGGCGACCGCGAAAAATGCATCGCCGCCGGCATGGATGACTACATCACCAAGCCGGTCACAGCGCAGAGCCTGCGCGCTGTCATCGAGCGGTGGCTGCCGGATGTGGCGCAGCACCCCGTCCCGCACGCCTCGGAGCCGTAGCGCACCGGCGCGCGACTCCCACCGGATGCCCACGGTGGGCCTGGCCCGGGCCATGCCCACGGAATTGTCCCGGACGCGAAACGAGCGCCGTCACCGGCGCTCGCGTGATGCTGATTCAGTTGTTCGGCTGGCGGATGGTCAGGGGACGATCGCGCCCGCCGGAATACCGAGGCCCAGACCAGCCGCCGCAGCACCGAGGTCCGTGCCGCCCGCGCCGATCCCCAGCCCCTCTACGCCAGACGCTGCCGCGCCGGTGCCAAGTCCGAACTCCGTCCCGACTGCGGCGGCCTGCACGCCGCCGTTGACCGTGCTGAGGACGAACGGTGCCGCGCTGGGATCGTAGCTGCCGTCTTCTTCCGAGGCGAAGGCGAGCGAAGGAGCCGTGCTGGCCACTACGGTCAGGGCCAGGGCCAGGGTCGCGCCGAAGCGAGCAATCTTCTGTGCGGTCTTCATCATCAATCTCCCGATGCACTGTCTGCTGTGTCGTGTGGCAGAACACTCGTCTGCTGTACCCTCAGCATAGGCGCATCGGCCAAACAGTTCTGTCGCCGGCCGGACGAAGGCGCTGTCGGCGCTGGAACAGCCGCGATCCAGTTGTCTGGAAGCTGTGCGGTCGGAAATTGCGCGTTATTGCGCCGTGTAGCCGCCGTCTATCGCGACAACTTCACCATTAATCATGGCGGCAAGGTCGCTGACCAGGAACGCCACGACACTTGCTACTTCTTCGGGTTGCCCAAACCGACCGAGCGGAATCTTCGCGAGCATCGGTGCGCCAACGGCGGGGTCGCCCCAGACCTGCACGCCCATCGGCGTCAGGGTGACGGTCGGGGCCACCGCGTTGACGGTGACGCCCCGCCCGCCCCATTCGACGGCCAGCACCTTCGTGAGCAGGTTCAGGCCGGCTTTGCTGGCGCAGTAGGCCGCATGGTCGGCCAGCCCGACGATGCCGGCCTGCGACGATACGTTGACGATCCGGCCACTGCCGCGTTCCAGCATGCCCCGCCCGACGGCCTGGGCCATAAAGAACGCGCCCTTCAGGTTCGTGTCAAGCACGAAGTCCCAGTCAGCCTCGGTGACGCTCTCCGCCGCGCCGGTGCGGGCCACGCCGGCATTGTTAATGAGCACATCCACCTCGCCAAATTGCTCGGCCTGCCGTGCAACTTCCTCCGAAGCCGCCGCCGTGGTCAGGTTGGCGACGCATGACAGATAGCGGACGCCGAGCACGCGAATCTCTTCGCCCAGTGCATCGAGATCAGACGCGGTCCGGCTGACGCCGAAGATGTCGGCACCTGCCCGGGCCAGTTCCAGGCAGATTGCCCGGCCGATGCCCTTGCCGGCCCCGGTCACGACTGCAACCCTGCCAGACAGGTCGATTGCCAGCGTCATGCGTCCTCCGCCGTGCCCTCAGGGCGCAGCTGTCACCTGCTGAGCACTTGATCGGACCGGCCAACTGTCCTTGTACCACGGCGTTGGCATGGCGTCGAGGCCGCCCGGCCGTGGCCCGACACAGCGCTGGTGTTAGCGGGGTGGGGCTGGCGGAGGGAGGACCAGTGCGTCACCGCCGACGAGCGAGCGGACCGCCCGACCGCTGCCGTCCACGAGTTGCACCACCAGCGGCGCGCTCGTGCCAGCCGATGCCGCGACGGGCACCCTGACGCGCGTGACGACGAGTTCGCCGCCCCGGCGATCCTCGACGGCCGGCAGTCGCTGTTCGCCGGACGGCAGCGCGCCAGCACTTCCCACGGCGACACGTACCCGTGCGGCCAACGGGCGGCCATCAGCGGCGGCCGGCAGCTCCCAGTACAGCGTGGCATCAGCCGTGTCCTCCCCAGAGGCCCCAATCTGGACGCCGACAAGCCGGCTGCCATCCGCGAACCGACCGTCTTCGACGGAGCGCACCCGCGCCAGCCAGTCCGCAGCCGAGCGCGGGCGCAGCGTCACCAGTCGCGCGCCGGTATCGACACCGCCCGCCGTGACGACCGCCGTCCGTGAGGCTGGACGCTGCAATTCGACCGGCCAGTTTGAGTCAGCAGCCCCGCCGACTGACTCGGAGAGCAGGAAGACGGTTTCGCGTTCGATCGGTAACACGAGAGTCGCTGCCACGTCGCGGGCCGCGCTCCCAGGCGTCCGTGCAGTCCCGACGAGGGCCCGCAGCAGCCCCGCGCGATCAGCAAGCGGCGAGCCAGTCAGCACCACGAACTCCGCGACCCCGGCCCGTGCCGTCACGTCATCGATTGTCGAGGCCAGCGCCAGCCAGTCGCGCAAGCTGGCGGCGGTGCCGATCCCAGGCGTGGCGATGTTGGCCGATTGGGGGTGTGAGGCGAAGACACCGGGCACGTCGGCCGCCGCCTGCATCGCCCGCCCGGCCATGACCAGCGCCGCCACCTGGGCCACAACCGCCAACCCCGCCAGCGACAGGCCCGCCCAGCGCAGCAGCGGGCCACGCGCGGCGTTCGGAAATCCGAGCATGGCCGCGAGGAGCGGGACGAGCACCACCACGGCGGTGTCAGCGCCGGGCGGCGTGGCAACGGCTCCCAGGCTTGCGCTAAAGGACATGTCCGCGCCGGCCGCGAGCATCGTTGCCAGCCCGGTGAACAGCAGCCAGATCACGAGCAGCACCGAGCCACGCTGGCCGCGTCGCGCCTCCAGGATCGCCGCGACGCTGCCGGCGGCCAGTCCCAGTGCTGCGACCATTCCGAGCGCACCCGTCACCCACAACGAAGGCGCAATCACGCCCGGCGGCCCGCCATCAGCGGGGCCGTAGGCGACGCCGGTCAGCAGGCCGCCGGGCAGCGTCAGGAGCGCCGTTGCGCCGGCCGCGATGCCAAGGGGATCGGTCAGTGTCGCCCGAAGACCGGCCAGCAACACGGTGCCGCCCACCAGCAGCAGCGCCAGCGCCGTAGTGCCGCCAACCTGCCACGACGCGCGACCGACCGAGAGTGCTGACGCGCCAAGCACGACCACCAGCAACGCCGGTCCGCCGGTCCGGGCCAGCAGCCCGAGGAGCACGCCGAGGACAACGCCCCAAAGCAGCGTGGGCCGGCGCACGACGAACAGGCCCGCGAGTAACGCACCAGCCGCGAGTACCGCACCGAACGGTCCGGCGAGATCACGCGAAGCTGCGACCACGACCGGGCTAGTCGCATAGAGAGCACCAGCCAGCGTCGCCCCAAACACCCCTGCCAGCGGCCGGACTGCAACGAATACCAGCGCGACACCGGCGGCGTCCACGATGCCCCGAAGCAGCACCCAGGCAGTCAGCGGAGCATGAATTGCTCGCAACGGACTGTCCACCAGCGCGAGGGCCGGGGTCGATGGGCTGCCGACGCGTGCCAGAAGGCCGTCCGGGGAGCGGGCGGCCGATGCTTCGAAGTAGGCAGCCTGCGGCGCACCGTACCGTACAAGGTCTGCCTGCCAGAGGCGCGGCACCAGGGACACGAGCGCCAGCAGCAGCGGGATGGCCCAGATGGTCGCCGCGCGCAGCCGAGCGTGCCGGCGGGCTGTGACAGTCAGGGGCAGCGGCCCCACAGCCGCAGGATCGGGCCGCCGCTGCAGGCGCTCACGTCCGGTAGCAGGCAGGGCGTGCTCCCAGGCGAAACGCCGTCAGGCGCCGATTTTGACGCCGGTACTCAGGCTGCCGCCGCCAGTCTGCCGACCCTCGAAGCTCCAGGGCGGCAGTTCGACCTGCAACGTATAGTCGCCGGCCGGCAGGTCGCGCGGGATCAGCAACGAGCGGTCAACTGGTGTGGCGTCCATCGGCCGGATGTTGACGGAGATGGTCTCGGCCTCCACGACGGCCTGCTGCCCACGCCCGATCAGCCGCGTCCGGATCCGCGCCGTTGCGAACCGCGACCCCTGATTATTGATGATGACTTTCATGGTCACGGTTTCGCCGGGCTGGTACTGCGCCTTGAAGTCGCTCACCAGTACCAGCAGGTCGTCGCGCTCCATCTGGAGCACTTTGCCTTCCGGCCCGTTGACCTCGCTGATGCCGCGTTCCGCGCAAGCCGAGGTCAGGCCCATCAGCCCGCTTGCCCAGATGCCCAGGGCCGCGCGGCGATCCACTCGCCGGTTATCGTCGTGCTGCGTTCCGCCTGTCAGCATGCCCGCAGTATACCTGACGCCGACCGTTCGCCCGTCCCCAGAGCGGTCGCCGGGACGGCCCCAGGTTGGGTCGTCAGGGGCGCGCGCTCACACGAAAGACGCCGAAGCCGGGACCGTCACGCTCGCCGCCCATGAGCGGCGTTAGTGTGAAGTTACGGCTGAGCACGCGAACCTTCTCGGTGTTGAGGACCAGCAAGCGAGAGTCCTGGCCGCTCAGCGCGTCGCCCAGGGAGCTGGCACGCGCGTCGATCACGGTGTACGGCACGGAGCTACCGCCAAGCAGCAGTTCGGTGCTCTTGAAGGCGCTGCCGGCCGCCATAAAGAAGACGCCGTCCAGGCCGTAGTCAACCA
>JBBQBU010000176.1:0-10582 GCA_038318015.1 Chloroflexota bacterium
CTCGCGGCTGGCCTGCTGGTCATGCTGATCCTGGGCGAGATCGCGCTGCGGATCATCGACCTGGGGCACCCGTACTACTCGGCCTCCGAGATGTACCAGCCGAGCGACGATCCGCGCGTGCTGTTCGAGCCGCGCCCGCACTTCGACGGCTTCAGCGAGGGCGTGCAGGTTAAGACCAACAGTCGCGGGCTGCGCGAGCGCGAGTTACCGCTGACCCCGGCGGCCGGCACCCGGCGCGTCGTCTTCCTGGGCGACTCGGTCACGTTCGGGGCGGGCGTCCGCGATGACGAGCCGTTCCCGCGCCTGCTCGAAGCGGCGGTCAATGCGCCCGGCGGGCGGGCCAGTAGCGGCGTCGGCCCGATCGAGACGGTCAACACCGGCGTCGTTGGCTACAACACGATCCAGGAGCTTGCTCGGCTGGAGCAGGCCGGTCTGCCGTACCAGCCGAGCACCGTCGTGGTGGTGTTCGTCGTGAACGACCTGTTGGAGACGTTCTCGATCTTTGACCATCAGTATGAGCCGACCGGTGCGCTGGCGGGCCCCAAAGTCTGGCTGCGCCGGAACAGTAACCTCTACCGGTTTGTGCAGCAGGCGTACTGGCGCATCGGGCAGGAGCTACGCCGCTCACGCGAAGGCCCGACCGAGCCGCTCCGCAAGCGCGAGCGCATGGACGAGCGCCTTGCGACCCTCGCCGAGATTGTGCGGGTGACGCGCGCGAACAACGCCGGCTTCCTGCTGGTCATGTACCCCGACAACCTGGGTGATCCGGTCAGTCCTGGGCCGTCCGGCGAGCGGCTGACCGTCCGCGAGGAACTGGTGCAGTTCGCGGAGCGCGAGGGGGTGCCCGTCTTTGACCTGACCGACGCGCTGGGGGATGTGCGCGACCCGCGGGCCCGGCAGTTCCGCCTGAGCGAAGACCCCCACCCCAGCCCGGCCGGCCACCGCGCCATCGCAGATGCGCTGGTCATGCCGCTCACCGACGCGCTGGGCCGCCGGTGAGCGCCGCTCGCCCGCGCGTGCTGCCGCCTAATGCCGCCTTCTCGGCCGCGCCCGATGCCGACGGCGGGGTTCCACCATGGCGCGACCTCCTGCGCGTCGCGGCCATCACCGGCGCGCTGACGCTGCTGCTGTTCGCCTTCTGCACCACGCGCGTCGGCCTCCAGAAGGATGATGCCGGCCAGTACTACCAGATGGCCGAGTCGCCCGCGTTCCTGGCGCGGCTACCGTACACGTTTCGGGTACTCTCGCCGGGGCTGGCCGCGCTCTGGCCCGGCGACCCGATAGCCGGTTTCACGCTGGTGACGCTGCTGGCGCTGCCGCTGGCCGCCACGGCGCTCTATGCGTATCAGCGCAGCATCGGCCTGGGGAAGGGCGCGGCGCTGGCCGGAGCGCTGCTCTTTGCCGTCTCCGGCGGTGCGATCCGGATGCTCACGACGCCAGTCTACGTGGACGCCGTGACCTACCTGACCGAAGCGGCGGCGTTCTGGCTGCTCGCCCGGCGGCAGTTCTGGCCGTTTGTGGCCGTCGTGTCGGTCGGGGTGTTGAACCGCGAGACGGCGCTGCTGCTGGTCGCGCCGTACCTGCTGTCAGCCCCGCCCAACTGGCGGCAGCCGGCCACCTGGGCGCGCCCGCTACTGGCCGTCGCCATCCCGGCGGCCGTGTTCCTGGTCGTCGTCGTGCTAAAACTGGCGGCCGGCGGCGTGCTCTCTGGCGCGACTCCGCTGGCGACGCTGGCCCCGTTCGCGCGGACGTTCCGCCAGGACATCCCGTCGCTGTCGGAACTCTTCGACGTCTACTCGACGCTCGGGGTGCTGTGGCTGCTGGCACTGCGCCACCTGCCCGGCCCGACCTCGGTGCAGCGGCGGGCGCTGGTGTACGGCGCGCTGGTCGTGTTGCAGCTCACGGTGTCGCGCGGGGATGAGGGGCGCAATGTCTCGCACCTGTTCCCGCTGGTGATCCCGCTGGCGATGTTGGAGGTGCAGCGCCTCTTGAACGAGGGCGGGTCGCCACTGGGCGGACGCGTGGGCCTTCCGCAGCATACGCCGCTCGCCATCCTCTTCGTCGTTGCCTGCGCCGCGAGCATGGTGCACGCCCGCTGGACGATCTTGGAGCCGGCCGCGTTGCGCTACGGATTGGTGGCCCTGGGGACGGCGCTGGCGCTGGCGATTGCCTGGGGTCGGCCGCTGCTGCTAGGCTGGGCCGGCCGACGCACCTGACGTGTGCGGTGGCCGGCACACGCACCAGGATGCGCCGTATCTGCCCTAGCTGCCCCCATTGCGCGAGACGGCATGGATGCGGCGCCGGAGTGCGCCGCCGTCCGGACGATCTGACAGACGTCGTTCCTGGGCCGTCGGGATCGTCTCATTGAACCGCTCGGCGGCCCGCCGCCCCAGCGTCGTGGCGAACTCGATCAGGCGCGAGTCAAGCCGCTGCCGTGCCTGATAGCCGGGGCGGGCACTCGATGAGCGGCGATCCGAAGCCGGTAGCAACCGGTTCACCAGCCCGAGCAACTCGACGGTTGTGCCGGGGAACAGCCCGTGGAAGCGTGCTGCCAGCGCCGCCGTGATGCCGAGAAACCGGACGGACTCGCCGCATCGGATCGCGGTGACGATCTGGCGCGCGGCCTGTTCGGCATCCATCGAGATCACCGGGAGGCTTGCCCCAAGCGAGAACCAGCCGTATTCCGCTTCGTGGTTCCCCTTCGTCACCGCGTGCAGGTGCGAGCCGGTCCGCATCAGCCCCGGCACGATGGTCGTCACCGTGATGCCATCCTGTGCGACTTCGGCGGCTAGCCCCTCAGAGAAGCCGACTGCCGCGAACTTCGCGCTGCTGTACGGCAAGAGATGGGGCACGCTGACTTTCCCGCCAATGGAGGTGACGTTGACGATCCGACCAGCCCCGCGCGCACGCATCTGCGGGAGTACCGCGAGCGTCGCGTAGACGACGCCCCAGTACGTGATGTCCATCGCCTGTCGGAAGTCGCTGATCTGCTGGTTGGCGAGCGGGCCAACCTGGATGACGCCAGCGTTGTTGACCAGGATATCGATGCGGCCCAGTCGCCGGGTGATCTGCTCGATCAGGCGGCCGACCTGGGCCTCGTCGGCCACGTCGCAGACGACGGCTTCTACGTGGCCGCCGCTGGCGGTGAGCATGTGGCGCGCCCGCTCAAGCTCGGCCTCATCACGGGCACAGATCGTCACCGAGCAGCCTGCCCGCTGCAACTCGCGGCTGATGAGCAGGCCAAGACCGCGCGAGCCGCCCGTGACGAGCGCGACCTGCCCGCGTAAGTCGGCCGGTGCGACCCGCCGCGCAATCTGGCGGCTCAGCAGAAAGGCACCGCCCGCGAGCAGCGCGTTGTTCATGATGCGCATCGGGATGCTCCCCAGAAAGAGGTCATATCGTCGTTCTCGTCGCGGCGTTCACTGACTGGTGCTGCCTGCTTGCGGCACCGAGGGCTGACGGGGTGGCTACGGTGCAGGAGTGATGCCACGGCCGCATGCCCTGACCCTGCCCCTTGCTGGTCCGCTTGCCAGCGGCGTCTGCGGCAGCGGCCTATGCCCTTTGACACAACCTTCCTTCCAGAAACGTCGGCCGGTCTCTCAGGCGGCTACCGGGGCACAGTTGGTGCGACGACCTCAGACGCATTGCGACAGAAGAGGGCGTCGGCGCGCATCGCAAGATTCCTGACGGCAGATTGGTCCATATCACCCGGCCTGGGCGCGGCGTTGACCGTCAACCGAATGCACGATCTGGAAGGCACCATGCAGGAGGCAGGGGCATGACCCGAACGAACGGACGCGGGCAAACTCTCACAACGGGCTTGACGTGGTTCAGTGTGGGCCTGGGCATCGCCCAGTTGGTGGCCCCCGGACGGATGACGAAACTAATCGGCACGCGAAATACCGACGACGCGCGCAGCCTGGTGCGCCTGATCGGTGTCCGCGAGACGGTGGCCGGCATCGGCCTGTTATCCGGGACCAAGCCTGATGCCTGGCTCGGGGGCCGCATCGGCGGCGACTTGATCGACCTGGCCCTGTTGGTGGGGGCGATGCGCCAACGCGGCACGAACCGGTCGCGGCTCCTCGCGGCGACGGGCGCTGTGCTTGGCATCACGGCGCTGGACATCTTCGGCGCGGTGCAGGCCGCCCGCGCAGCCGCGCAGCCCCACAACCCGACGAGCAGCGGGCGGAAGACGCCAACCACGAAGACCATCGTCGTCAATCGCGATCCGGAAGATGTCTACCAGTTCTGGTCGAACTTCGAGAACTTCCCAAAGTTCATGAACAATCTGGAGTCGGTGACGACGACTGGTAACGGCCGGTCGCACTGGAAGGCGCTCGGGCCGGCCGGTAAGCGCTTTGAGTGGGACGCCGAGATCGTGGAGAACCGGCCGCACGAGTTGATCCGATGGCGCTCGCTGCCGGGGGCCGATGTGGACAACGACGGCTCAGTACGGTTCGAGCGGGCACCGGGCGGGCGCGGCACGCTGGTGCGCGTCAACCTGCGGTACGACCTGCCGGGCGGCATATTCGGGACGGCGCTTGCCACGCTCACTGGTTCCGAGCCGGGCCAGGAGGTGTCGGAAGACCTTCGGCGCTTCAAACAGGTCATGGAGACCGGCGAGGTTGTGCGGTCGGACGCCAGCATCCATCCGACGATGCACAACGCCCGACCCCCCGAGCAGCCCATCCCGCTACGGGATTCGTTCCACATCGACGTGCCGGCCCGTCGGCAGACGCACACCTGGCAAGAGGCCCGCGAGCGATTGGAATCCGCCGATCCGATGAGCGGTCAGAGCGGTGAGACGCGCGCCCCGGCGCGCTCAGATGCGGCCGACCGTGGGGCCGCGCTCACGCCGGGAGGGGCACCATGAAGGCGAACTGCTGGGAAGGCAAGCGAACGGTCCGCGTCGAAGAAGTTCCCCATCCGAAGATCCTCAACCGCCGTGACGCCATCATCAAGATCACGTCCACGGCCATCTGCGGCTCAGACCTCCACCTGTACAACGGGCTGATCCCGACCATGGAGAAGGGCGACATCCTCGGCCACGAGTTTATGGGTGAGGTCGTGGAACTGGGTCCGGATGTCGGCAACCTGAAGGTCGGGGACCGGGTGGTCGTGCCGTTCACCATCGCCTGCGGCAACTGCTGGAGCTGCCAGCAAGAGTTGTTCTCGCTGTGTGAAAATTCCAACCCGAACGCTTGGATGGCGGAGAAGCTGATGGGCCATTCGCCCTCTGGCCTGTTCGGCTATTCGCACATGATGGGCGGCTACGCTGGTGGGCAGGCCGAATATGCGCGCGTGCCGTTTGCTGATGTCGGCCCGCTCAAGATCCCGAACGGGCTGTCGGATGAGCAGGTACTGTTCCTGTCGGACATCTTCCCGACCGGCTACATGGGTGCCGAGATGTGCAACATCCAGCCCGGCGATACCATCGCCGTTTGGGGCTGCGGGCCGGTCGGCCAGTTCGCCATCGCCAGCGCCTACCTGTTGGGTGCCGAGCGCGTCATCGCCATCGACCGCTTCCCGTACCGTTTGCGGATGGCCCGCGAGAAGGGCCGAGCCGAGACGATCAATTACGAAGACGTGAACGTCTACGACACGCTGATGGAGATGACCGGTGGCCGTGGGCCGGATGCCTGTATCGACGCGGTTGGCACCGAGGCGCACATACCAGGACCGGCCTTCGCCTATGCCCGCGTGAAGCAGGCGATGATGCTCGAATCTGACCGCACGTTCGCCTTGCGTGAGGCGATCATGGCGTGCCGGAATGGCGGCACGGTCTCGGTCATCGGCGTCTACGGAGGCTTGATCGACAAGTTCCCGATGGGCTCGGTGATGAACCGCTCGCTCACGATCCGTACCGGCCAGACGCACATGCAGCGGTACATGAAGCCGCTGCTTGAGCGCATCGAGAAGGGCGAGATCGACCCCAGCTTCGTCATCACCCATCGCATGTCACTGGACGACGCGCCGAAGGGCTTCTCCACCTTCCTGAACAAGCAGGAAGACTGTATGAAAGTCGTGCTGAAGCCGTAGGCGTTCATGCAGGCGAGGACGCCCGGGGTGCGGTAGGTGCTTGCCGGCCGCGCCTCTTTATGCCGTCAAGTTGCACCGCACCCAGCCGCTTCGAGCCGGTCTAGCGCCCGGCAGCAGTGGCACGCGACGTGCTGGGCTGCTGCCGCTCGACGAGGCGCGGAACCGACCGCGCCGTTTGGCATCAGGAGGAGCAAACCGTGGCACAACGCCGCACAACCGACAAGCATGCCGACAAAGCGGACCTCGGAGTACAGGCGCCGGACGACGGCCAGGACGCCAAGAACCAGGATCTTCAGCCTGCCCGCGAGCATCCGGACGGCGAGACACTGACCACCAACCAGGGCGTCAGGATCGCCGACAACCAGAACTCGCTGAAAGCGGGGACGCGCGGCCCGACCCTCATGGAGGACTTCATCCTCCGTGAGAAGATCACCCACTTCGACCACGAGCGCATCCCGGAGCGCGTCGTGCACGCGCGCGGCTCGGCGGCGCACGGCGTCTTCGAACTATACGAGCCGATGACGGAGTTTACGGCCGCCGGTTTCCTGCAAGCCCCGGCCGTCAAGACGCCGGTTTTCGTGCGGTTCTCGACGGTGGCCGGCTCGCGCGGGTCGCTGGACACGGCGCGCGACGTGCGAGGCTTCGCCGTCAAGTTCTACACCCAGGAAGGCGTCTTCGATATCGTCGGGAACAACATCCCGGTCTTCTTCATCCAGGACGCCATCAAGTTTCCGGACGTGATCCATGCGGTGAAGCCAGAGCCGCACAACGAGATCCCGCAGGCGGCTTCGGCGCACGACACGTTCTGGGACTTTGTCTGGCTGACCCCCGAGAGCACCCACATGATCATGTGGGTCATGTCCGACCGGGCCATCCCGCGCAGCTATCGCATGATGGAGGGGTTCGGCGTCAACAGCTACCGCTTCGTGAACGCGGAGGGTAAAGCACACCTCGTCAAGTTCCACTGGAAGCCGCTGCTCGGCGTGCATTCGCTGGTCTGGAACGAGTCGCTGAAGCTGGGTGGCTTCGACCCGGACTTCCACCGCCGCGACCTCTGGGATGCCATCGAGAGCGGATCGTACCCGGAGTGGGAGTTCGGCGTGCAGTTGATCCCCGAAGAGGATCAGTTGAAGTACGACTTCGACCCGCTAGACCCGACCAAGCTCATCCCGGAAGAGGTCATCCCGGTCCGACGCATCGGCAAACTGACGCTGAACCGCAATCCGGACAACTTCTTCGCTGAGACGGAGCAGGTGGCCTTCCACGTCGGGAACCTGGTGCCGGGCATCGACTTCTCGAACGACCCGCTGTTGCAGGGGCGGGCCTTCTCCTACACGGACACGCAGTTGATCCGGCTGGGCGGCCCGAACTTCCACGAGTTGCCGATCAACCGGTCCGTGGCCCCGGTCCACAACAACCAGCGCGACGGCTTCATGCGCCACACCATCAACACCGGGCGCACCAGCTACCAGCCGAACTCGCTGGGCCAGGGCTGCCCGTTCCAGGCCGGCAAAATGCCGGACGGCTTCGAGACGTTTGCCGAGCGGATCGACGGCCAGAAGATCCGTGAGCGCAGCGAGAGCTTCCGCGACCATTTCAGCCAGGCCACCCTCTTCTGGAACAGCATGTCGCAGCCGGAGAAGGACCACATCGTCCTGGCCTTCCGCTTCGAGTTGGGCAAGGTCATGGCGATGCACGTCCGTGAGCGGATCGTTGACCTGCTGACGAACGTCGATCTGGAACTGGCGCAGCTCGTCGCGGAGGGCATCGGCGTCACGGTGGATGCGACGGCACTGGACAACAGCGCGGCCATGAAGCGGCTGCAAGACGGCTGGGCGCAGTTCGGTGTGACCAGCGTGCCCGGCATGCCGCGCAAGGGTGCTGTGGACCGTTCACCGGTGCTCAGCATGGAGAACACGATCAAGGACACCATCAAGACCCGAAAGATCGCCATACTGGCGGCCAACGGGGTGGACGCGGCGCACCTCACCGGGATGCAAGCGGCGCTCACCGCAGCCGGAGCGGTGACGGAACTGGTGTCGCCGTTGCCGCTGGTGAAGGCCAGCGACGGCAGCGCGCTGAAGGCTGACAAGACGCTGTTGACGACCGGCTCGGTTATCTACGACGCGGTCTTCGTGCCGGGCGGCAAGGAGAGCGCCGCAGCCCTGGCCGGCGACGGCGACGTGCTCCACTTCATCAACGAGGCGTACAAGCACTGCAAAGCGATCGCAGCAACTGGTGAGGGGACTGATGTGCTGCTGGCAGCGCAGATCACGCCGCCCGGTGGCAACGGCAAGAGTCCGGACCAGGCGTTGCAGGCGCTCGGTTCCGTGTTTGCCGAGCGACAGGCCGAGGATGTGGCAAGCGTGGCCGAGCAGTTCATTGCAGCAATCGCGAAGCACCGTGACTGGAGCCGGCAGGCCGCAATGGGGCCGTCAGCGGGCACGGTCCCCGTGCCGGCCTGATCGTCCGTGCGCCCCCCCACTCCCGTAAGCGGGAGTGGGGGCCGGGGGCGAGGGTTGCAGCGACTCGGCCCGAAAGCCGCTGCTACAACGTCTGCCCCTGCTCGGGCTTGCGGGGTGCCGCCGAAGGGCTGGCCCGGAACTTGAATTGCACACGAGTCGCCGGGCCACGCTCAGTGTTCCGCCCAGTGGAGGTGCACCATTCTCACGCTACCGCCGCTTGATACTTCTCTGATGCGCGCGTCGGCCCCACCAGTGGCGTCCGACGTATTCGCGGGCCTCGCGCTGCTGGTCGAGCAACTCCAGGCGACAGCACACGAGCTTGACCGCGAAGGTGCGGTACCCACCCGCGAGGCGTGCATGCTTGCCGAGGCCGGGCTGCTGGCCGCACCGGTCCCGCGTGCGTTGGGCGGTCTGGGCCTCGGCACCGAGCCGGGCGGCAGCCTGCGCCTCCTCTCGCTGCTGGCCGAGGTCGGCCGTGGGAACCTGTCGCTCGGGCGCATCTATGAGGGGCACATCAACACCCTCCAACTGATCGCCACCCAGGGCACGCCGACCCAGTTCGCACGCGCCGCCGCTGATGCGCGTGACGGCCGGCACCTGTTTGGCGTCTGGAACACTGAGGCAGCCGACGGCGTGTCACTCGAACCGGCGGGCGGCGGCCGGTACCGCCTGTCCGGGGCGAAGACGTTCGCGTCAGGGGCAGGGGTGGTGGCGCGTGCCATCGTCACCGGGCGGCTGCCAGATGGCGGCTGGCAGATGTGCCTCGTGCCGATGGATCAGGTGCGGACGCATACCGACCCGTCATGGTGGCGGCCCATCGGCATGCTCGCGTCGGCCAGCTTCAAGGTAGACTTCAGCGGCATCGAGATCGGGCCGGACGCGTTGATCGGGCGGCCGGGTGACTACCAGCGGCAGCCGTGGTTCAGCGGCGGGGCGATCCGCTTCGCCGCCGTGCAGCTTGGGGGCGCAACTGCCCTCTTCGACGCGGCGCGCGCTGAGTTGCAGGCGCTCGGGCGCACGGGCGACCCACACCAGCAGGCGCGCTTCGGCCAACTGGCGATTGCGCTGGAGAGCGGCCGGCTCTGGCTGCGGGGTGCCGCACCGATCATCGACCTGGCGTTCACGCAGGGCAGCGACCCGGAGACGGGCCGGCGCATCGTCGGGTACGTCAACATGGCGCGCTCGGCTATCGAGCGGATCTGCCTGGACACCATCGAACTGGTCGAGCGGTCGGTGGGGGTGCGCGGCATGCTCAAGCCGCACCCTGTCGAGCGGCTCGTGCGCGACCTAACCATCTTCCTCCGACAGCCGGCCCCAGATGCGGCCCTGACGGACGCTGGTCAATACGCGCTGGAATCCACCACGACGGCCGGGGCGCTGTGGACCGACGCGCCGTGAGCATCGCCAATCCGCCGGAGTTCTTCCGTGGGCTGGCGGAGGTGCCGCTGTTGCCGCCGTCCGCTGCCCACGAGCTTGGCCCGGTGCTGGTGGTGGCGCCCCACCCCGACGACGAGGTACTCGGCTGTGGCGGCGTGATCGGCCTGCTCAGGCAGGCGCAGGTGCCTGTGTATGTGGCCGTGGTCAGCGATGGCGGAGGGTCGCACCCTGGCTCGACTCGGTATCCGCCGGCTGCCCTGTCCGCGATTCGACAGGCTGAATCCCTGGCCGGATTAGCCCATCTGGGCGTTCACGCAGCACAGGTGAGGTTCCTGGGCCTGCCGGACGGTGCCGTGCCGAGTGCAACATCGGGGGCAGGGCAGGCGGGCATCGACGGCATCCGTCAGGTGTTGGACGCTGCCCCAGACGTGCGGACGGTCCTGTTGCCCTGGCGGCGCGACCCACACGCCGACCACCGGGCCGCGTGGTCGCTGGGGGCGGCGGCGCTCGATACGGTGAGCCAGCCGCTGCGTCGTCTGGAGTACCCGATCTGGACGCTCGTCCACCCGCAGCCTGACGACTCGCCACGGCCTGACGAGGCCCGTCTGTGGCGGTTGGACATCGGTCCGGTGACGGCGCTGAAGCGCGCGGCAATCCTGGCGCACGTCTCCCAGACGACGGACCTCATCACCGATGCAACC
>JBBQBU010000177.1:0-10478 GCA_038318015.1 Chloroflexota bacterium
GAGGAGATTGTCCGCCGACGTTATGAAAGAAGCCTGACCAACTTTTTCACGCTCTACCGGCCGTTGGCAGAGAACTGGCGAGTGTACGACACTTCTTTGGTGACAGGTTCGCGCATCGTAGCCGAAGGCGCGGGCCGTGAAGCCACCCGGATCTATCAGCAGGCGACCTGGGATGAGATGCGGCGGAGGGCTGGGGTATGAACGCAAGCTCCAACGGGCAGAATGGCCACCGACCGGACGACATCAAGCCTGATCCGCAGGTAATCTTCACCACACCGGGCCTCGTTGACGCCGCGATGCGAAAGGCCGCGCATCAGGCAGTCCGGCGGCACAAGCTGTTGGGCGAGTCCATCGCGGTCTGGCGCGACGGCAAGGTCGTCATCGTGCCGCCCGAGGAGATCGAGATACCCGAACTGACGGAGGACGCGCCCGAACCCCGATAACCCGGTGAGGTCTCTGCGGTAGCGGCTAGCATCCGACCCTGGTATCCTGCCCATCCGGTGAGGGTTTCGTATGAGCGCCGGGGAGGGCGAAATACGATGCGCGTTCGGGTCATCCCATACGCCGAGTTGCGGCGGCAACTGCTCCCCAAAGGGCAGGAAGTGCTGTGGCTCGATCTGCCGGACGGCACGACGGTCGGTGACGTGATCCGCCAGCTTGATGTCAAGGTCACTGACCGGCTGATCGTGGGGCTGGACGGCGTGTACGCGACCGCCGACATGCCGCTCCGCGACAACGCGGAGTTGACGCTCGTCACACCAATGGAGGGTGGCTGATGGCTAACGGATTCTGGAACCGCATCCTGCGCGTTGACCTGTCCACTGGCAAGACCTGGGAAGAGCATCCGACCGACGAGTTCTTCCGTCAGCACGTCGGCGGCCGGTCGTTTATCGCGCACTACCTTCTCAAAGAAGTCTCGGCGGATGTCGATCCGCTCGGCCCCGACAACCGGCTGATCTTCATGGCCGGCCCGGTGACCGGCGCGCCGCTGCCTGGTGCCGGCCGTCACAGCGTCGGGGCGCGCTCGCCGCTGACCGGCGGCTTTGGCGAGGCCGAGGCTGGCGGCTTCTGGGGCGCAGAGCTGAAGCACGCCGGCTACGACGGCATCATCGTGCAGGGCAAGGCCGACAAGCCGGTCTATCTCTGGATCGATGAGACGAAGGTGGAGATCCGCGACGCCGCCCACCTCTGGGGGCAGCGCACCGGCGAGGTCGAAGACGCCATCCGCGCCGAGGCCGGCGACCGACTGGTCAGGATCGCGCAGGCAGGCGTCGCCGGCGAGAAGCTGGTCCGTTACGCCGTCATCGTCAACGACCTGAACGAGATCGCCGGGCGCACGGGCATGGGCGCGGTGATGGGGTCCAAGAACCTGAAGGCCATCGCTGTGCGCGGCAAGAAGCAAGTGCCGCTGGCCGACGCGAAGAAGATTCGCGATGTTGCGATGTGGGTCCGCGACACGATGGACGAGAATCATTACAACTTCCACCACTACGGCACCGGTGCCGCGATGATGGGGAAGAGCCTGGAAGGGCACCTGCCGGTCCGCAACTGGCAGTTTGGCGAGATGGACACCGTCGAGTTGATCGACGCCAAGACCCTGAAGGCCGAGTTCGGCGAGAAGATGGACGGCTGCTATGCCTGCTCCGTTCGCTGCAAGAAGCGCGTGCGGGTAGACGCCTCGCGGGCCGGCATCGAGGTTGAGCCGAAGTACGGCGGGGCGGAGTACGAAACACTCGGCGCAGTCGGCACGAACCTCGGCATCGACAACCTCGTTGAGCTGTGCAAGGCGAACCAGGCGCTCAACTGGTGGGGGCTGGACAGCGTATCCACCGGCTCAACTATTGCCTGGGCGATGGAGTGTTACCAGCGCGGCATCATCACGAAGGACGACACCGGCGGCCTCGCCCTGGAGTGGGGTGACGGGCAGATTCTCAACACACTCATCGACATGATCGCCACTCGCCAGGGCTTTGGCGACTTCCTGGCCGAAGGCTCGCTGGCAGCGGCGCGCAAACTCGGGCGCGACAGTGAGCAGTACGCCGTGCATGTGCGCGGCCTTGAAGTGGCCATGCACGACCCGCGCGGCATGGACCGGATGCTTGAGAACTACCCGGTCAATCCGACGGGCGGCGACCACACCGGCGGCGCACACGCGCGCACCAGCATCCGCAACACCATCGGCGTCTGCCAGTTCCTAGCGTACGACGACGCCATGACCATCGACATCCTCAACGGCGTCACCGGCTGGGGGATGACGCAGGACGAGTTGAAGACGGTCTTCGAGCGCGGCATTGCAATGGCGAAGTTGTTCAACCTCCGCTGCGGGTTCACCGCTGCGGACGACAAGCTGCCGGCCCGGTTCCTGGAGCCGCTCAAGACCGGGCCGTTCGCTGGCAAGCCGCTGACCGCAGAGCGCGTTCGCGAAGTCGTGCGAGACTACTACGTGACGCACGGCTGGGACGAGGCGACCGGCACGCCGAAGCCCGAAACGCTCAGCCGGCTGGGCATCGCGGAATACGCCACCGCCTGACAGTTGTGACCCCTCACCCCCTAACCCCCTCTCTCACGAACGGCGGAGCCTCTCGGCTCCGCCGTCTCTCCCCGTCGCAAGCGGGAGAGGGGGGACATACTCAATCACCCATCACCTACAACCCAGCACCTGCCTGATATACTCTCCCCTCGGTATGCTTGATATTCCTCTGGCCCTCACCTACGACGATGTGCTGCTCGTCCCGCGCCGCTCCTCGATCGCGTCGCGGCGGGATGTTGACACCACCTCGCGGCTCACCCGCAGGCTCAGTCTTGGGGTACCCATCGTCAGCGCCAACATGGACACCGTGACCGACGCCCGCCTCGCCGTGGCCCTGGCGCATGAGGGCGGCATCGGGATCATTCACCGCTTCATGACGATCGAGGAAGAGGCAGCAGAGGTCGCCCGCGTCAAGCGCCCGGAGCAGGTCGTCGTGCGCGACGTGCATACCACCAGCCCGAACCGGACCATCCGTGAGGCCTCGTTGCAGATGGCCCGCAGCGAAGTGTCGAGCCTGCTGGTCGTGGACCGCGACGGCGCGCTGCTGGGCATCCTAACCACGCGCGACCTGCTGTTCGAGGAGAACCCCGAGCGCCCCATCACCGACGTGATGACCGCCCGCGACGTGCTGATTACCGCACCGGTCGGGACCGGGTTGGACGACGCCCGGCGCATCCTCCACGAGCACCGCCTGGAGAAGTTGCCGCTCGTGGACGCCGACGGCCATTTACGCGGCCTCGTGACGGCCCGCGAAGTGCTGCGCCAGTCGAGCCACCCGAACGCCGCGCGCGATTCGCTGGGACGGCTGCTGGTGGGTGCGGCCATTGGCGCGGTGGGCGACTACATCGAGCGCTCCGAGGCGCTGGTTGCCGCCGGGGTTGACGTGCTGGTCGTGGACATCGCGCACGGGCATGCCGAGCATGCGATCAAGGCGACTGCCGACGTGAAGCGGCGGTTCCCGAACGTCGAACTGGTCTCCGGCAACGTGGCGACCGCCGAGGGCACCCGTGACCTGATCGAGGCGGGGGCTGACGGCATCAAGGTCGGCGTCGGGCCGGGTGCAGCCTGCACCACGCGCGTCGTCGCCGGCGTTGGCGTGCCCCAGTTGACGGCCGTCATGGAGTGCGTTGAAGAGGCCGACCGCTTCGGCGTCCCGGTCATCGCGGACGGCGGCATCCGGGTCGCTGGCGACATCGCGAAGGCGATTGCGGCCGGTGCGGGTACCGTCATGATCGGGAGCGTGCTGGCCGGCACCGAGGAAAGCCCTGGCATGACGGTCTTGCGGAGCGGCGGGCGGTACAAGGTGTATCGCGGCTCGGCGTCGGCGGCAGTCGCTATCGACCGGCTGAAGCGCGAGCGCCCGGAAGAAGACCTGGACGAACTGGCGGCCGGCGTGGTGCCGGAGGGCGTCGAGTTCGTGGTGCCGCACAAGGGGACCGTTGCCCAGGTGGTACACCAACTCGTGGGCGGCCTGCGCTCGGGCATGAGCTACCTGAATGCGCGCACCCCGGCCGAGTTGCGCGCGAACGCCCGCTTCGTCCGGATCACGGAAGCCGGCTGGCGCGAGAGCCTGCCCCGCCCCGACGCCTGAATTCGCCTGGCCCCCGTCTCCGTGCGGCTGCGGTCGGCCGGGGACGCATGTCATCCTGAGCACAGCGAAAGATCTCACAGACCAGATCGGCGGCGGCGCCGGACGACCGTTGCAGCCCGTGGTACGGGTGAGATCCTTCGACTGCGCTCGCAGGCTCGCTCCGCTCAGGATGACATGATGAGGAACCGTCTTCGGGCGGCGTCTCGTGCCGGTCGTCCGGCGTCGGGCTTTCGCGTCTGTGCCGGGCCGGCTCAGGTGCCGGTCGTCCGGCGTCGGGCTTTCGCGTCTGTGCCGGGCGATGCACGTGCTGAGCAGCCGACGCCGACTGTGCGGCTACAATGCCCTCCGACGCGCGCATGGGAGGGAACTGCATGGCTGTCAAGCCGGCAACCAAGGACACGGTCTACGAGCCAGTACCGTTCTGGGCCAAGATTCCGCACGGCATCTGGATGAAGGAAGCGACCGCCGTCGCCGTTGACGCAGACGACCGCGTCTACGTCTTCAACCGGGGCAACATGCCGGTGCTGGTCTTCGACCGCGACGGCAACATGGTGGACGGCTGGGGCAACGACACGCCCTTCGTCGGTACCGAGTTGTTTGAAGACCCGTACGGTAACATGATGCCGCGCTGGAAGGGCAGCCGCTTCATGCGCGCCCACGGCATCATCGTGGACCACGAAGAGCACCTCTGGCTGGTAGACGACCTCGGCAACAAGATCACCAAGACCGACAAGAAGGGCAACACCCTGATGACGGTCGGGACGGGCGAGCCGAGCGGGTTTCAGAGCGGCGACCCATTCAACCGCCCGACCGACGTGGCCGTTGACCCGAAGAACGGCGACATCTTCATCTCGGATGGCTACCGCAACTCGCGCGTGCACCGGTACGACAAGAACGGCAACCACATCACCTCGTGGGGCGAGCCGGGCACCGACGAGGGGCAGTTCAGCCTGCCGCACAACCTGGCGATGTTCGGTGACGACGGCGTGATCGTTTGCGACCGCGAGAACCACCGCGTGCAGGTGTTCTCGAAGAGCGGCGAGTTCCGCCAGACCTGGCATTCGCACAAGGCCGTCGCCGTGTTCGCTGGGCGTGGCGACGACACGAACGTCTACGTCGCGGAGCAGGGGCCGCCGCCGGTGCAGTACGGCGTCCGCAACGTCGGCCATAAGATCCAGATTTACGACCGGAATGGCGTGCGCGTAACCAAGTTCGGCGCAGAACTGCCGGGCGAGCACCCGGACCAGTTCAACTGGCTGCACAGCCTGTGCGTGGACTCGGAAGGCAGCGTCTACGCGGCCGAAGTGTCATACGTCGAGGTCGGCAGCAAGATGACGCCGCCGCGCGAGGTGGTGAGCCTCCGCAAGTGGCGGCGCGCCAGGGGTTAGCCGCGGCAGCCTCGTCGGGGCGTGGCGCTGCCACGCCCGCAGCCCACGTGCCGGTTCGATCCCGTATCGAGCGGTACCTTGAAGTTGCGGGCGCACCAGCACTGCGCCCTACGAGTCGGCGGCCGGGGCGCGGATCAGTGCCAGCAACAGCAGGCTCGCCAGGGACGCCGCCGCCCCGACCTGGAACGCCGTGGTGTACGACCCGGTGCGGTCTACGAGATAGCCGAAGATCGGCGGGCCGACCATGATGCCGAGGTAACTCGCGGTCAGGTTCAAGCCGGCGGCCGTAGCTGCGGACTGCCGCCCTGCGATCTCCGCCACGAACAGCATGTTGATGCCGTTCCAGCCGATAGCCGACACGCCGGCCGCCACCAGCGTTACCAGCAGCACGATGCGCGGCGTCTCCGGGCCGGTCGTCGCCAGCACCAGTGATGATACCGCCGCCATCACGCTGAAGATCGCCATGACAATCTTGCGCCGGCCGCCGAACACCACGTCGCTGACAATGCCCCATCCGATGCGTCCGACGATGCCGCCGGCCTGCGCCAGGGCCAGCATCGCGCCGGCCTCCGTCACGCCCATGCCGACGCGCTCGGTCAAGAACAAGACCATAAACCCCGCGAGCGACAACTGGACGCCGGCGTACAGGAACGTCACGCCGGAGAGCAGCAGCAGGCTCCGATTGCGGATGACCGTGCGGAACGGCGGGCGGGGTGGCCGAGGTGCGCCCGTCGGGTCGTCCGGGCGGTCCCGGTACAGCAGCCAGGCGATGACGCCCGCCATCACGGTGAGCGCGCCCAGCACCAGCACCGTCCCGCGCCAGCCGACGGCCTCGCCCAGCGGCGGCACCAGCAGCCCGCAGATCATCCCCGCCAGCGCCACGCCGGTCTGCTTGATGCCCATCGCCACGCCCCGGCGGCGCGTCGGGAACCACTCGACGATGGCCCTCGTGGTGGGGGGCAGCGCGAAGCCGTTGCCCACGCCGTACAGCGCGAACGGCACCAGCAGCCAGACATAGCCCGGCACGACCGAGCCGAGTGCCAGTGGCACGCCCGCCAGCACCATGCCGACCAGGAACAGCGCCCGTACCCCGAACCGGTCGCTGAGGCTGCCGGCGACGACCAGCACCAGCACGCCGCCCAGGTACGTCGCCGTCACCAGCAGGCCGATATCCGCGCGGGCCAACCCGAGGTCTTCCACCAGGAACGGGGCCAGCGGCGAAATCGCCTGGTTGCCGAATGAGGCGACCGTCTGCACGAGCGAACTCGCCAGCAGCACGATCCACGGGTATGCGGACCACGAGAGCAGGCCGCGCGAACCGCTCCGGCCTGGGGCATCACCGTCCTGTTGTGGGGCGCTCCCCGCCGGGGCAACCGCCAACTCGGGCTTCGCTGCGTCTGACGCGGCCATGCAGTGCGCCCCCTGCTGATGCTGGTGCCAACTCGTGCCCGTACCGCGATGGACGGGCGCGCACAGCCAGACGCTGTGCGCAACACGGTTAGCATCGTACGCGGCGGCAGGCTATAGCACAAGCATCAGGAAATGACACGAGCCATCACAGCAGATGATGACTCGTGCGTGTGTGGCTCTAGCTGCCACGCACAAGGCGGTCAAAGTTAGCGGGGGGCGGTCGTGAAGGTAGCCGTGTCTTCCTGGAACACCTTGCCGTCCGGCCCGAGCGCCTGAGCGCGCACCATCTCTTCGCCGAACGGCTCGACGACGCTGCCGCTCACGCACTGGTGCCCGGATGTCATCTTCGCTTCCATCAGCAATTGCGTCGTGCCGTCCCGCAAGATGCTCTCGACGCGGATGGTGGGGGGCGGCGGCGGCGGGAAAATGGCGATCTGCGGGATGTTCGCGCTGACACAGACGGTGATGGGCGAGCCTTCGGGGTAGGTCGCGTCGTCGCCGCGATCCACGCAGACATCAAGCCCGCCGCCGACCTGGCTTGACGGCACCGGGCAGACCGGGCCGATAGCAGCCAGGGTCGGTGTCGGCGCTGCCACCAGGCCAACCGCCAGTCCGACCAGGAGCGCCGCAACGCCGAACGCCGCCAGGAGGGTCAGTCGGCCCCGGCGCGCGCCGTCACGCGTGATCCGTCGTCCATTCATGCGCTCTCTGCTCCTCTGGTGTCGTGGCCTTTGGCGTCGTGAAACGGTGCCGCACCGTCGAGTCGTACCGTGACCGGCTGGCCATGCGCGTTGACTGGGAAAAGCTGGTCGTTCAGGCGGGCGTCGCTGCGCCTGAAGGTCGCCAGCACCGCGTCGCCGCCAGCGCGGGCAGCTGCCTTCAACCGGGCCGCATTGACCTCGGTCCGGCCGATGTTTGGCGTGGTCGCGGCGGCGGAGATGCCTTCCACGTAGGGCGGGCCATCGCGCAGGGCGCTCCGCGACAGAATGGTGCGACAGGTCTCGCGGTAGCGGTCGGAGCGGCTGCGGTACATCCTGGCAAGGCTAGGGCTGGCGTTGGCGACGCGCGGCGCGACGAGCAACCGGTCGAGCAGGCTCAGCCGGCCGGGGATGATGTTGCGCGGGAGGGTCAGCAGCACCAGAATGTGCGTGCAGTCGTCTTCCAGCGCGGCGTAGAAGGGGATGGGCTGGAGAACGGCGGCGTCCCAGTAGCGCATGCCGCGATAGGTGAACGGCGCGCCGCCGAGGACGGGCATCCGCGAGCTTGCGTGCAACGCCCCGAGCAGGTCGTCGGCGTCGTCGAACTGCGAGAAGCGCACCGCTTCGACAGTCTCGTGCGCGCCGTTGGTGCCGTCCACGAGCGAGGCCAGCACCACCAGCTCGACGCCGGTCTGGCGAATGGCCTCGAAGTTGACGGGCACCTGTTGCGGCAGAATCTCGCCGAACAGGAAGTCCAGGTCCACGATGGCCTGCCGGCGCAGCCCGCGCAGCACGTTGATGAAGCGCCGATTGTTGACGGCTTCGTAGTAGAGGCGCGTACCCGCACGTGCCTGCCCGGACAGGAAGTACGCGCCGGCACCCGCTCCCGCCGACGAGCCATACACCACGTCGAACGCCTGTTGCAGCCCGAGGGAGTCCAGGGCCGTGACCATGCCGCCGGACACCACCCCGCGCATGGCGCCGCCTTCAACGACCAGCCCGACGCGGTACGGGTCGGTCCGCTGGCCCGGCGTGCTGCCTGATCGGGCGCGGTCGAGCAGCACGCTCACGACGGGATGCGGTGCTGCATCAGGTGTCGTATGGTGGGTCTGGCGGTGCTGCTCCACGGCTCACTTCCCCGTTGCGCGGCGCATGGGTGCCTGCGCGCTCCCTTCAGCGTACCGCACGACGGCGTAGCGTGGCCGTTCTTTCGCCGACACTCCGCGTGCGTTCTCGCTGACGGTAGCCGCGCTACGTGCCCGTGCGTCGTCAGGTTGTCGTGGCGAAGACGCTGGCAGCGGCCCTTCCGGGCGTCGTCAGAAGGCGGTCGGGCCGCCCCCGACGAACGTGGCCCAGTCGCCGCAGCGGTCGCGGACGGTCAGCGGCACCGTACTCGTCTGGCCGGCAGCCGTGCGGTGTACCACGAACGCGGCGCTGCCGACGCCTCCCAGCGGGATCGGCGCACCAGGGGTGACGCTGCTGCCGTTGAGCGTGACGGTGGCGTTCTGGGGGGTGCCGAACGTCAACGCCTCCAGCGCGTTGTACGGCACCAGCGGCAGCGACTCGGAACGCACGGTCACCTCCAGGTGGCCGGGGCCGAGGGCGCGCGTCGTCCTCAGGACGTGCGGACGCGGTGTGCAGGAGATCGGGATCGGGGCGGAAGTGCTGGTGGGCGTCAGGGTCGGAGTGCGCGTGGCAGTGGGCGTCGGTGTGAAGGTGCTGGTGCCGGCCGCCCCCACCACGATCTGCCCGGCGTAGCTATCCCAGAGGTGCATGGTGCCCCAGCCCTGGCTGAATACGCCGATCTGCACGCTGTAGGTGCCCGGCGTCGTGCCGGCGGGGACGGCCCAGGTGACGGGGAAGGTGCGCGTCTGGCCGGCAGTGAACACGATATCCTCAAAGTACCGTTGATAGACGGACTGTTCGGCCGCGTTATGCACCTCGACATCCACGACGAGTGTCCGGGCGGCGGCGCTGGTGACGCTGGCGGTGATACCGACGCTGCCGCCGGGTGTGACCGATGACGGCGAGACGCTGGCGGACACGGCAAAGGGCGGGACCGGGGTTACTGGCGTCAAGGTGCCGGTGGGGGTGCGGGTGGGCGTGTTGGTCGGGGTGCCGGTTGGCGTCCGGGTGGGTGTGCCGGTTGGCGTGCCGGTTGGTGCCCCGACGACGGTGGCGAGGCGGTCTTTGAAGCCCTGGCCGTAGCCTGGTGAGGGTGCCCCGGTCGCGTAGTCGGTGATGAGGCCGTAGTACGGCGAGGCGCTGCACGACTCGGTCCACCAGACCCAGGCGAGGTAATGTTGGCCGTGCGCTTCGAGCCAGTCCATCACCGTGTCGATGCGGTCATGGGCGCAGTTCGACTGCCCGATCTCCCCCGCGATCAGCGGATACTGCGCGGCCAGCGGCGCAAGGTACTGGTCCCAGCAGGCCACCGTGGAGCACTGGCTGCCGGGTGGGTAGATGTGGACCGATGCGGCGAGGTTCGCCGGGTTGAGCGAGTCGGTCGGCTTGTACTCCATCCAGCGGGACAGGACGCCGGTGTAGGCGACGCCCGCCACCATCACCAGATTGGTCGCCCCGGTGGCTCGGACGGCATCCAGCAGCTCTTGCATACCGGCCGCCGCGTACCCGACCGACGGGCACGAGCCGGCGACGGTGGTGCCGTCGCGGACGCACTGCCAGGCGGCCACGGTGTCGCGGTTGTTGTCAGGGTACGGCTCGTTGAACAGGTCGAAGAGGATCGCGCCGTCCCCGCCGTAGGCCGCGGCCACCTGCCGCCAGAAGGTCGGCGCGTGGTCGCGGTCGGGCAACGGCCGCAGGCGGTCCGCCGACGCGCCGGCGGGGGCGGCCCAGTGCAG
>JBBQBU010000178.1:0-10477 GCA_038318015.1 Chloroflexota bacterium
GCGGGGGTCGCCCTGCGGGTACCGGTGCGGTTCCGGCGCGACGGTGCCTCGGTCCCCGGGGGCGCGGCGTCGGCCGACGCCGCGCCCTGACTGCGGATGGCCAGCAAATGCTGCGAACTAGAGCTTGCATAATCTCAACTCATCGGTTACCGTGCAGCCTGCTGTACGGTGTCAGTGTCGCGACTTAAGCGCCGCGGCTGGGCGCGACCACGGATCTGGAGGAACGGGGTGGGTGAACAACGGTCTGCGAAGGCGGGAACGACGGCGAAATCCGGCCCGGTCGGTCGTTTCGGGGTTCTGCGTCGCCGATTGTTCCTGCTGACGGGCCTCGGTGCGGCGGCCGTCGCCAAGGCCGTGATCGATGCGCCCGCCCCGGCCCACGCCGCCGGATTCGTGGTGGGTGCCCCGCCGGGATATGCGCCGGTCGACGCGCAGGCCGACGGCGTCCAGGGCTACGCCATCGGCGCGGATAACGCCGGCACCTTCGGGCGCAACAACGACTTGAACGGCGTCGGGGTCCACGGGGTCGCGCCGAGCGGCGTCGGGACGTTCGGTTCGAGTGCCAGCGGTACCGGAGTCGGCGCCCAATCCAGCACGGGTTCAGCCGTTGTGGCCCGCTCGACATCCTCCGCCGGCGTGGACGCCCGATCTACGAGTGGCGTCGCCGTCAGCGGCGTCTCGACGACCCACGCCGGGGTCGTCGGGAGCGGCGCGTCGTTCGGGGTGCTCGGCGGCAACACCGGCCCCAACTGCGGGGTCTACGGGACGTCGGTATCCGGAGCCGGCGTCATGGGTTCCGCATCGGGCAGCGGCGTCCCCGGAGTGTACGGCGAGAACCTGACCGGCGGCTACGGCGTGCGGGCAGCGAGCCCAAACGGCACCGGCCTCTACGCCGCCGGCGGCACACGGGCGGCGGTGTTCGTGGGCAGCGTCGAGGTCCAGGGCAACTTCACGGTGCTGGGCGGCTACGCGAAGTCTGCGGCGGTCCAGCACCCGGACGGGACGTTCCGTCGCTTCTACTCGGTCGAGTCGCCGGACAGCTGGTTCGAGGACGCGGGCGACGCGCAACTGGTGGACGGTCGTGCTTCCGTCGGGTTGGACTCAGATTTCGCGCCCTTCGTGCAGACGGAATCGTACCAGATCTTCCTGACCCCGAAGGGAGACTGCAACGGACTGTACGTAGCCAGGCAGGACGCCAAGGGCTTCGAAGTGCAGGAGTCGCGCGGGGGACGGAGCAGCCTCGCCTTCAGCTATCGAGTGATGGCAAAGCGCAGGGACCTCGCGGCCCCCGGGAGGCGGCTGGAGCGAGTAGACGAGGCCGCGCCGGCACCGGCCGTCCCCGACAAGTGGCGCCAACTCCCCGCCGCCCTCGAGACGACGGAGCTGCCGGCGGCGCCACGGTAGTAGCAGCAGGGGATGGGGCCGCCGTCGCACCGGCACCGCCAGTTCGAGGCCAGGCGCCTCGCATCCCTGGGAGCGATCGCGACATGGAGGATTCGCGTGAGTAGAAGTCTGTCCACGACCGCAGGATCGGTGGCGAAGTCCGGCCCCATCGGTCGTTTCGGGGGGCTGCGCCGTCGGCTCTTCCTGCTGACCGGGCTCGGCGCGGCGGCGGTCGCCAAGGCGGTGATCGACGCGCCCACACCCACTCACGCCGCTGGATTCGTGGTAGGCGCTCCTCCGGGATACACGCCGATCGACCCGCCCTCCGACGGCGTCCAAGGTTACGCCGTCGGTGCGAACGCCGCCGGCACGTTCGGGCGCAACAACGACTTGAACGGCGTCGGGGTCCACGGGGTCGCGCCGAGCGGTGTCGGGAGCTACGGCGAGAGCACCACGGGCACCGGGGTCGGCGGCGTTTCCGCATCTGGATTTGGGCTGAGGGCAACGTCCGCGAGCAACGCCGCTGCTTATGTCTCATCGACCAGTTCATATGGAATGTTTGCAACCTCAGGGACGGGAGTAGGGGTGGTCGGCCAGACCACATCCGGTAGCGAGGCCGTGTACGGCTCAGCGAGCGGGGGTACGGGGGTGCGAGGCGACTCCGCGACCGGCATGGCCGTCGTCGGCGTCGCGTCCGGCAGCGCCACGACCTCGGTCGGCGGATACTTCTTCGCGAGCAACCCCGGTGCTTACGCCCTGCGGACCAGCGGGCGCGCCCTGATCACCGGCGACTTCACGGTCACCGGCCTGAAGTCGGCGGCCGTGCCGGGGCGCGACGGCAGCCTCCGTCGGGTGTACTGTCTCGAAGCTCCGGAGTCTTTCTTCGAGGATGTCGGCCGCGATCAGATCGTCGGGGGCCGCGGCGCTGTCCAGCTCGATCCGGAGTTCCGCGCGATCGTCCGGGGCGACGACTACCTGGTTTCCCTGACCCCGCTCGGCGACTGCAACGGCCTCTACGTCGCCGACCTCAAGACGGACGGTTTCGAGGTGCGCGAGCTGCGGGGCGGCACCAGCAGCGTCCCGTTCCACTACCGAATCACGGCGAAGCGGAAGGACGTCCCCGACGGCAGGCGTCTAGAGCGAGTCGAAGAGCCAGCCCCCATCGTACCGATCCGCAATGTGCCCGCGATCAATCTCCCAGCCGAGGACACCGCGCCGGTCATCGACGCGCGCTAAAGCTACCGGGCAGCTTCTTGGTAGAGGCCGACTTTCGTGTCCACTGGCCGCTGCCGGTCAAAGAGCAAGCTGTTCGCGGACCCGCCGCTGGGCGTCGAGCATGGTATGACGCTGGAGCAGGCGGTCTACGCTGCGGACCCTCGCCAACCCCAGGACCCGCGCAACCTCGTGATCGGACAATCCTTGAGCCTTCAGCCAATGGGCGCAAGCGGCGCGCAACCCTGCCGCATCAACCGACGGCAGGCCGGCTCTCAGGCAAGCGTCGCGGACGATGTCGCGCGCCGCGCGGTAGCTGAGCGCACCGCTCGTTTCCCCACGCGCTCGGAACACCGGACCGGTGCGCGACTCGACGGTGCCGCCCAGCGAGCGGGCAAGCTCTTCGAGCAGGTCGGCGGCCAGTCCGGGGAGTAGCAACGTCGTGCGGCGACCGGTGCGCTCAACCGTCGCCGTCAAGCCGTAGCGGCCGTCCGCGCTCAGTTCGGTCGCAAGGTCGCCCCAGTGGAGTCGCGCGATCTCCTCGGGCCGAAGGCCGGAGAAGCAGTGCAGCGCCACCAGAGTACGGTCACGAATGGGGAACATGCCGCCCCGGTGGCCTGCCGCGTCCACGATGCGGCGCAGATCGGCAGCATCCAACGTCGGCCCGCGCCTTCGTCTTCGACCAGGCGTGCCGCCCACCAGGGTTCCTGTTGTGTGCCAACCGGTGGCCCGTTTCGCGGGGAGGCGCGCGTCCAGGGCGTCGCTGTGCTGTGCCGGGTTGCACCCGAGTGTCCGGCCCATGAGGCGAATGAACCGCTGCACGGCCAGCAAGCGCGTCCGCCCCGTTGATCGAGCGATGGCCGCTCTCGGCTCGCACAGAACGCGGGCCAGCAAGTCGAGGTCGGCGACCAGTTCCCGGAGCGTGACGGGCTGCCCCGCGCCGCCGGCCTCGCGGATGACGGCTCGAAGCTGGGAAACCTCGCGCCTGACCGACTGCGCGTGTGCCCCCTCGGCAAGGCGTGCGTCCCGGAAGCGGTCCAGCAACAGCTCGGAATCGACATCCGTCTGCTCGTGCAGGGGACGGCTAACGCTAAAGAGTGACGGCTGGCTCATCAGGTACTCCGAGTGCGACTTCCCGACTTCCTGCGCCTCTGTTCGCCCGCGCCAGCTTGTCGCGGATCGCCCAGCCGCGCGGCCGGACGTAGTGGTCGTCGAGGCGTTCGAGCCCCTGCCAGCCGCCGGCCAGCGCGACGGTGTGGCGAGGCAGGACGCTGGCGGCATCCGTGGCGAAGGCGCGACGCAGCGCGTGCGGCGTGAACGGCGGCACCTCCGCCGCCAGGCAGGCCGCGCGGAGCGTCCGCCTGATGTCGTCGACCGACCAGCGGCCGCGCGACGAGTTGCGCCAGATCGGCCCCGGCTCGCCGAGGCGGACCCGTGCGGGCCAGCGCCTGACCGCCGCATGGTAGTTGAACGCCTCGGCGTAGGCGCGTACGGCATCCGTCGCCGCGCGGCCCAGCTCCACCTCGCGCGGCTCCCCCTTGCCCTTCTCGTGCAGGAAGATGCGAAGCCGCCCGCTCGGCATCTCGATGCAGTCCACGCCGTCAAGCTCGCGCAGGGCGTTGACGCGGCCGCCCGTCTCGGCGAGGATCAGGAAGAAGGCGCGATTGCGCAGGCCCAGATAGCCGGGTTCGCGCCCGAGGGCGTCCAGCGCGTCGGCGACCTGGCCTGCCGACGGTGCCCGCCCGCCCCGCCGACGCGGTGCGCCGCCGTTGAGCCGATAGCCGGCACCGACCCGTTCGGCGACCGACCGGAGCGCGCGGTCCAGACGGTCGTGCGAGTCTTCGCCGACGAGTATCAGGAGTTCCGGGCGCATCAGCGTCGCGAAGGAGCGGATCGCCGACCGCCGCTGGGCCAGCGTCCAGCGCGAGAGGCGCGTGCCGAGCGTCGGCGCGGTGTCGTCCACCAACATCTTCCCTAAGAGCGCCGCGTCTTGCCACAGGCTGGCGCACGTTGTCGCCCGCCCGGTCATGCGCGCCGCCACCAGGAACATTGACCGCATCTGGTACCCATAGGCGAGTTGACCTTTCCGGGCGCGCCCCTGAGCCGACAGCCGCCGCAGGAAGGTCGTCAACAGCGGGTCTTCCGCCGACGGTGCAGGTCGCGCTTGCGCCGGTCGAGGCCGCCGACGATGTGAGCGGGGCGACGGCGCATCGAGGCCCGGCAGTGAAAGCTGCCCATGTATCGGCTGATCGGATGCCGCCGGGTCTTCAGACCGCAGATCACGACCGTCGAACCGCAGATCAGGGCCAGCGAACCGCAGATCACGGCTTAGTAGCGTGTCATGCTGGAGCAGGCGGTCAGTCATGTTGATCCACCGCGCGGGCGCTTCAGCGCCCTTCCCGCATGTCGTTCAAGAGCCATTCAATCGCCGAGACACACGGTACGCAGCGGACACGACGATCCGGGTCGAGCGGGTCGCCGCAGCTCACGCACGTGCCGGGTGGTGATGTCTTGGCTTCAGGGCGAGCAAGCAGACATGGGATCGCGCCGGTGCGTGGTACCTGAGGCCGCATCGCCGCTATGCGCCACGCGACCTCGTCGTCGGGGCCGAGCAGGCGCAGCAGGTCGGCCTTGCACTCGGCCATCGCCGCGCGCAACTCTTGGGTGACTGCCACCTGCGGTCGGAACCGCAGACGGCCGCCGTCGGCCGTCAACTCGACGCCGCGACGGTGCAGTTCGGCCAGCACTTCGACGGCATCCATCTCAGACCTCCCCCCACTCCTCGGTATCGTCGTCACCCACCCCAACCGACACGGGGGCGCACCGACCGTCCGCACCGTCCGCCTCACCTGGGCAACCGTCCGCCCGACCGTCCGCCGATGCGGTCCAACCGTCCGCTGACGAGGGCCAACCGTCCGCCTCAGCATCACGCTGGCTATCCTGAGCGGTGTCGCCGGCGGACGGTGCGGACGATGCGGACGGTCGCTTCCCCCCACTCGGCGGCGTGGGTGTGTCGCTGCGTTCCAGGCGCATGAGCCGGGATCGCTTCTTGCCCTCCTTGATGCCGAAGGTGACCGTCACTCCGATGGCGCGGAGGGCAGGTGCCAGGCCACGCAGCGTGCCCGAGAGGCCGCGTGCGCTCCTCGGCCAGTCCTTCTGCTTCGCGGCGTGCTCGCCCCCCAGGGCCGCCAGCCTGACGAGCAGGTCCGACGACGTGCCCAGCCACGGCGCGCGGATCAGGTCGTCGACAATGAAGGCGAGCAGCGCCGCACCAATCGGACTGGCCTCGATAGCCTGCTCGTGACCGGCCGCCCGCGCGCGGTTGAACGCATCCATGAACGCGGCCGGCTCGCCGCGCCCGATCTCGGCGGCAACAGCCCAGATCGCGAAGTCGGCCATCCGTGGCAGGCGCGGCAGATTGACCGCCCGACGGGTTCGCACCGCTGCCACCACGTCGTCGAGCAGCGCGCCGAGAAGATGCGGTCGGGCTTCTTCGAACGCGGCCCAGAGCGACTTCTCCGGGCGGCGACGGTCGTCCGGGATCGCCGAGAGCGTCACCTGGACCGCGCGGTCCAGCAGGTCGTCCTTCGCGATGAAGTCGGCGATGCCGGTCAGGATCACCGGCCGCAGGGCGTCGAATAGCGACTCGTCGAAGTCGCTGTACAGTTCGCGCGTCGCGAAGCCACCGCCGGTCGCCAGCCGGCAGAGCGCGTCAGAGAGCCACTGCGGCAGGTGCGAGATGTTGTCGAAGGCTGCGAGCCATGACCAGCGCGCGGCGATCATGAGGTCACGACCTTCGCGCGGCTCCGCACGCAGGTCCGGCGTGCGGGGATCGACGAGCGAACGCAGCATCCGCGCCGTCGTCGATTTGGCGCTGCCCTGCTCGCCGTTCAATGCTAGTAGCGGGTAGGGACCGTTCGGGTTCAGGCAGCCGCGCAGGAACGCCTTCAGCAGTGGCCAGTCCTCGTCGGTGACGTTGACGAAGGCGCGGAGATCGTCGAGCGAGCCGCCTGCTATCGGCTCGGGCAGCGGCTGCGCACCGGCGGCGCGGACGAAGTTAGTCGGGGGGTCGGCCACCACCTCCCAACCGGCGGCCGCGACGTGGATGGCACGCCAGTCGGGGTCGCCGAGGTCCAGGTACAGGCCGTCGTCGGCGTCGGGGGCTATGCGGACGTGGACCGGCACGGCGGCGCTGTCGAACTGCGCTTTCGCCTCCAGCACGCCGAGGGCCGTCGAGACAGCATCGTTGTTCGGCGCGCGTCCGGACTCGGCGTAGAAAGCGCCGATCAGCCAGCGGCGGAACCCCTTCGAGCGCAACGGCCAGCACTCGCGGTGGCTGCCGACCGCGATACGCGCGTAACCCGCGCCGAGGGCGTCGCAGAACAGCGCACCGGCCGCCCCGAGCCGGATCAGGCCGTCGGCCTGCGACTCCCGCTCGTCGGCGTCCGCTACGGCATCAGCGTTCGGCTCGCGAAGCACATCGGTGGCCAGTGCGAGTAGGTCGTCGATGTCGCGGCCATCGGCCAGAAAGTCGTCCAGGCCGACCTTCGAGCCATCCTCGCGCGCCGGCAGGTAGACCACGCGCACGACTGCGCCGCGCGACTCCAGGTACGGCTTCAAGCGCGTCAGCGCCAGGAAAACTGCCGGCTTCGTCATCACGTCGGAGTCAAACGCGATGTAGACCTCGCGCCCCACGCCTGCCGTATCCTTGAAGGCGACCCCTTCCCAGTCTGGCAGCACGGTCTTGCCGCCCCACTGATTCGTGCCGCGCCATGACCAGACGCCGAGCAATGCAACGCAGCACAGCCCGGCGCTCGCGGCGGCATCAGCCTTGCGCGCGCCCTCGGTGATGAAGAGCGGGACGGTCGGGTTGCCGATGTCGCGACGTACCGCGCGCGGTACGTCGAGCACCAGCGTGGCCCCGGCCGGCGTCTCGTACTTCAGCGGCTTGCCGTCCTTGACGCGCGGGGTGTCCGGACGGGCCTGGTAGGTCACGCGCTCGCCGTGGACGCTCCAGACGGGAACCACCAGCGCCGGTGCGTTCCGCTGGCTCTTCGAGAAGCCGAGCCGCTCCAGCGCGGCGGCGTGCGGCACCGTGGTGTACCCGCGAACGGCGGCGACGTGCGGCGCGACCGCAGAGTCGAGCAGCAGTCGGGCGTGCTGAGGGGCCAGCCCGTCACCGTAGAGCGCCAGCAGCGGCTCGTCGTCGCCCTCGGCCAGTGCTCGCAGCCGATCAGGGTCGCAGCCGGCGTCGCAGATCGCCCGCAACTCGCTGCCACGCAGGTCGAGCTTGAGGGTTGGGCTGGCACTGCGGCAGAGCGGGCAGTGGACGTTGCCGTCGCCGCGACGGCGCGCCCGCCAGCATGGGCACGCCTTGTCTACGCAGGTGCAGACGGTCGAAAGTAGTCGGTAGCGGATGGGCGCGGAAAGCAGACGATCAGACATCGCCGTCCTCCGTCTCGTCCATCTCGCTGGCGTCGGCGGGAGCTACCGGGCCGACATCGCTGATGATGGCGTGCCAGAGCCGATCCCAGGCGGATGTTCGAGGACCATCCTTCCAGTCGCTGTGGACGGGTATCCGCGCCTCCTGCGCGAGGCGAAGGTGGCCCTTGTTCTCGATCACGCGCGCCTCCCGTCCTCGGCCTTGGCCAAGAGTCGCGCGTGCTTCTCATCGGGATTAGGCGTGGAGTCGCACGCCCATGTAGTCGCGTCGGTCAGCAGACGCTTCAACAGCAAGCTGGCTTGCTGATCGACGGCGCGCTCTTCTGCCTCGGCGAGTTCCGCCAGACGATGGTATGTATCGGACGGAATTGTGATGACCAAGCGCCTGCGTGCCACGCTTACTCCCTCGCACCAATGGATGCAGGAAGCGTGTGGCCATATCCATCGAACAAAATCGGAGGAATGGCCGAGGAAAATAAGGGAAATGGCCGCAGTATATCGGGCAAAGTACGTGAAAATAGCAGAAATGCGTGAGAGTAACCTCTTAGGCTGTCTCTTGATCCATGGCGTTTATCTCACGCCACCATCTTCGCGCTGTGTCAACTGTGACCCCGACCCGCCTACTGACGCTATCCCAGGTCATTCCTTGGCGGCGAAGCTTTTGAATCTCTCGTGCCTTAAGAAGCCAGGTCTCATCATCCATCCCGGTATGAGAGCCCTTCGGCCTCCCTCGTCCGCGTCCCCGCTTGAGCGTCTGGATGCGCTCTTCCATGACGCGGCGGGCGGTCGCCGGATCCTCTTCGCCCGAGAAATCTTGGGCGAGCTGATCGAGATGTTGTTCCGCTGCCCTAAGCCGGTGCTCTGCTCGCATTGCCCGATCCGTCGAGTCGAAGCTCAGTCTGTGCCATCGCTTGAACTTGATGATCCACGGGTTGGATATTCCGGCCCGCACGGCGGTTGCCCCGACACCATAGGACAGTAGGGTCCAAAGAACGAGAAGCAACGGGCCGCCCACCAGCCACGACGGTGCGAAGAAAGCCGTGCCGAATGCCACGACTGCGAGCACCAGGCCGATGCCGCCCAGGGCAAGTAAGCTGGTTAGGCCACTTTCGACGGCACGAACCCGGCCGACGACCTCGCCAACGAGTGCCACGGGCCGGACAGGTCCACTATCCGGCGGCTGAGGGTCAAAGGCGGGCAGCGGGCTTGCCACGCCTATCTGGCCGCCGAGCGACGTACCGCTATGCAGTCTGCGTCTGTCCCCCGCCAATGGCTTGACCGCGCTCTCGCTAGTCGGCGCGCATCCCCCGCTGCTCGGTACCGGCTTCTCATCCATCGGCTCCGATCAGAGGCCCACGCACGCGGAGCGCCCTACTCAGATCTGTGTCGGGCGCTCCGCGTACTCCAATCCCATCACATCCATGTCTCGGGCGCTCCCACGCCAACGAGTTGAGTGATAGTCTGAAGCCCGCACGCGGAGTTGGCCTCGTAAGCTTCCGTGTGCCGAAAGGGTCGCGCCGTAATCGCGGCCCTTTCTTATTGTCAACTGGATTCGCGTCGTGTGGAGCGTTGTTCGCATCACAAGCACCTTTCGGCACCGTCACGCGCTCGTATCGGCCTCCTGGGACGGCAGGCAAAGTAACTGGCCGTGTGCGCTGTCTCGACGGCTGAAATGACGACAGCCCCGCCGTGCCCATCTAGCGGGCACCTGCGAGGCTGAGCGTGAAACTGAAGGGCACACCGACGCTTGCCGGTTTATCACCGGGCGACGTGCATCGGCATTATGACCTGGATGTAGCCGTTCGGGCCGCTCGCCGGACGGATCAGGCCGGGGCTGGCGGGGCCGGTCACTTCCAGAAATGCCTGCTGCGCGTCCAGGGCTTCCAGGGCGTCCCGCAGGTACTTGCCGTTGAAGGCGACTTGCATTGCATCGCCCTCAACACTCGCATCCACATCGCCTGTGTTGTCGCCGATCTCAGCCGACGTCGCGGCTACCGTTACCTTGCCTAGCGCCTCGTCCCCGCCCTCGGCCGGCACGAGGTTGAGACGCACGATCATCGAATTGTCGCGCGCGAACACTTGCGCCGCCTTCGTCGCCCGTAGGAAATCCGCCGTCTGGAGCGTGACACGCGTCTTCGCATTCTGCGGGATGATCCGATTGAAGTCCGGGAACTGGCCTTCAATGAGCCGCGAAACGATCTCAGCTTGCCGGTGCCGGAACAGCACCTGACTCTGGTCCACCGTCACAGCGATCTCGACTTCAACCTCATCGTCGTTCGGCAGGCCGCGCGCCACCTCAATCAGCGCCTTCGCCGGCACGATCATCGAGAGGTCCGGCACGTCCGCGTCGCCCAGGTCCAGTTTGCGAACCGCCAGACGGAACCCGTCAGCAGCCGCCATCGTCAGCTTACCGCCCGCCACCATCATCAGCACGCCTGCC
>JBBQBU010000179.1:0-10472 GCA_038318015.1 Chloroflexota bacterium
TCTGCGGTCGCCTCGGCTGCGGATGTAGATACGGCGGTGTCGTCAGGCATAACCACCTCGTCAGTTCCCACGATAAGCAGTGTCCAGTGAGCCGGCACCGTCGCGTGTTCGCTGCACCGAGTTCGTGCAGCCTGGGAGCCACTGTTCGCTCCGGCCTCGCGGATGGTAGTCCCGAATCTGGCCCGGCGACAAGGGCTACCGTGCCCTGCGTGCGTCGGCGCTTATTCGGGATGTCCGCGCCGGTCGTGACGCAGATCAAAGCTGGAGCGCTTGGTGGGCGGTGCGAGCCGACGGTAGTCCAGGTTCGGAGCCGCCGCTTCCACCGCGCTGTCAACTTGAAACCGCAACGTCACGATCTCCTGCGGTGCCAACTGCAGCCGATACTGCCCGGCAGGCGGCAGCGGCTGTGCGCGCTCGCCCAGGAAGTCGGTGCGGGCCGCCGAACGATGCGGCGTGGTCAGCCCCATGCTGGCCTGGCCGCCCTCGCCCGTCCAGTCCACAAACCGCACTTCGAGTTGATCCCCCTCGCGACGCACACTTTCAACGATCACATTGGCCGACGTTTCGAGCCACGAACGCGTGGTGCCGGCCGGTCGTTGGCTCGGACGACTCCACGGCGGGGCGTTGAACTCCCAGGCCCGGCGCGGCACATCCAACGCCTGCCAGCCGTTCTCGCCGACCAGTAGCCCGTAGCTGAAGCGGTGCATCGGTTGGCCGCTGAGTGACGGGTTGGGATAGCCACGGTACTCCTCGTGTGCGTTCAGCAGGTGCAGGGAGACGATGTTGCCCTGCACCTCGCGCCCTGGCGTGCCCTGGTCGAGCAGCGCGACGGTGCCGCCGCCTTGCAAGTCGTAAGCTGACCAGCGGATGGCCGGCCGGATCGCATCAGTGAAGCCGAGTCGTAGCTGTTCCGTGCCCATGAAGAACGGGTCCAGCGGTCGGCGATCTTCAGGGTCGCGCTCGCTCATGCCGTACGGGATGCCGCGCCGCTCCCTCAGAATGCGTTTTGCCAGCGGAAAATCTGCGACGACCAGCGTGTCGTCGGGGATGCCGTCGATTGCCGTCTCAAAATCAATGCGCGGCGAGGTGGGATAGAAGCGCGTTGTGCGGACGAGCGTGCCGCCGCCAAAGAACGGCTGTACGCTGCGGACGGTCGTCGCAACTGGTCCCTGCGTCACGGTGACGGTCGGCACCGAGTCGTCCGAGGAGCCGAGCCATCGCCGCTGTCCGCGCGCCGCCAGGAAGTCGCCGGCGGCCACGGGGAAGCGTTCGCGCTCAGCCACGATCTGGTTGGCCGGGCCGGCCAGGAGTTCGGTGTTGTCGCGGATGGTCTTCAGCGACGTGATGGCACCGGACGCCGGGTCCAGCGTCGCTCTGTAGTACGGCGTTGTAACCGTTGCGGGCAGCGAGACAGAAGCCGGCGTCGCGGCGGCACCGCCCAGCCCAAACGCCGCGTAGCCCATCGACGGCAGGGCGGGCGCACAGGTGATTTCGTCGGCGCTGGCTGGCATCGCTTCGCAGACAGCACCATCCAGGCCTCGGCCGCCGAGGCTAACGAGCCGCACGGGGTCAGTGCGCGGCCAGTTGAGTGGATTGAAAACCACCAGCGAGTCGGAGGATGCCAACCCGGCCGGAGATGTTGCGCCAAGCGCATCAAGGCTGGCGTCAAGCACGGCACTGGCTGCAGCAATCGCACCGTCGGCCCGGTCGGTGGCGTCCCAGACGGTCGGGCTGGAGAAGACCTCACCGCGCCCAACGCCCCAGAGGATCGCCCGATCCATGTTGAGCAACAGATTGATCCAGCCATCATGCAGCGCGGCCGTTGGGTATGGCAGCGGCGTCTCCAGTGAGGCAAAGGTTGCCAGCGTCTCGGCTGCCGGCAAGAGTTGCTCGCCGCGCCGGAACGCCTGCTTCACGTCCGGAATATTCGACCAGAAGCCGTTGTAGCTCGGCGGGGCGTCACCCGTGACGAGGCGTAGGTTCAGGGTCGGGGCGACACGCTCAAGCTCATCGAAGTAGCGCGAGAGCGTGCTGAAGCGAACGTTATCCTCGGGGTAGGTCGTCGCCCAGGCGGCCAGTACATGCGCCGCCTGCGCCACAATGGGCGGAGGGCCGCTGTAGTCGCCTCCTGATGCCAGGAGGACGGTCGGCGCACCATCGGCGTCGTGCAGCCGTTGCGCCTCAAGCTCCTCTTTCATGACTTGGATGCTTTCGGGCTGCAAGAGGCTGATTGCCCCGAACATGATGCGCCAGTGCGAATAGATGCGGACGCCGGCGGCCAGCACGGTGCTGCCATCCGGCGACTGCCAGCGGTGCGTCACCTGCCCGGCCGGATTGTTGCGGCCATAGACCATGCCCCGCACGCCCAGCCGCGCCAGAATCTGCGGCAACTGCCGGTGCAGCCCCACCGTGTCAACCAACGAGGCGTCGCGCGGCCGAATGCCCATCACGGTCTGTTGCCAGCGGATGCCCTCGATGCCGAGCCGCACGAGCGCCTCGCCGCCGGTCAGGTCAACCGCCGAGTTCAGGTAGAACGCATTCGAGAGGTCGATGCGGCCTTCGGCCAGATACCGGCGAAGGTCGGCCATGCGCTCCGGATGCATGTCCTGTATCGCGATGATGTTTGGGACTTCCGAGAGCGAGAACGTGTAGTTTGGGTCAACGGCCAGCCGGTCCAGGTGGGCCAGTAGGTTGTTCGCCATGTAGTTGCGTTCGACGGCGTAGTCGCTGAGCCAGCCGGTGACGGTGCCGTGCGTGCCCGGAACGACGAAGACCGCACCGCGATGCGACGCGGATGCGGATATGGCACCAGGCGACGACGAAACCGACGGGGACGCTGTGCTCACAGCCGACGCCGACGCACGAGCAGTCGGCGGGGAGGCGGAAGCAGCAGGCGGCGCGGTCGGTGATGGTGCTGGGGGCGGCGGCGGGGTGCCACACCCGGCAAGGCCGGCCAGGACCAGCACCAGTGCCAGAAGCCGCCAACTGTGTCTGCGTCGTCGCGTGCCTGTCGGAGCCATTGCCAGCGGATCGTAGCAGAATCGGCCTGGGGCAGACGGCGGTACTGGCACGCTCCGCGCGAGGGCCGTACGTTGGCGAGCCTTTCGGCGGGTCGGCTACACTCCGACAACGCGACGTTTACCGAACGAGACACGATCTGGATGATGGCCGGTTCAACACCGGGCGTTGTTGCCGAACGAACGACTAGCTCGTCTGCCCCGTTTCGAGGCCCGGAGATCGTCATTCGACCGGCCGCGCCCTCGCTCGGGGTAGACGTTCGCGAGCTGTGGCGCTACCGTCATTTGCTCCTGTCGCTCGTCGAACGCAACGTTCGTATGCAGTTTGACGCGATGCATCTCGGGTTCCTCTGGGCCTGTGCCCGGCCCGTGCTGTACGTCATCGTCTTCAGCTGGATTCGACACCTCTCGGACGCGCGCATCGGGGTGGACATTCCGTATCCGCTCTACGTCTACAGCGGCATGATCGTCTGGTGGTACATTCTGGATGCCACGCGCGGCGCGTCGAACGCACTGCGCGCCGACGCTTCACTGATGACGAAGATTTACTATCCGCGCATCTTTGCGCCGGTCGTCCCGGTCATAGCAGGCTTGACGAATCTCGGCATCTCATTGGTGCCGATGGCGATCATGCTGGCCTGGTACGGCATCCACCCGGGGTGGTACTTGCTGATGCTGCCGCTGGTGTTGCTTCAGTGCATGGCGCTGGTACTGGGCCTGGGGCTGGTTTTCGCCTCGCTCTCGATTGAATATCGCGATTGGGATCGGCTCTTGTACTTCAGCCTGTACCTGGGCATGTTCGTCTCACCGGTGATCTACGCGCCGTCGATGATCCCGGACGAGTGGCGCGCCGTCTACACGCTGGTCAACCCGATGGCCGGCACGTTGCTGGCCTTCCGCAGCGCGTTCTTCGACCCGTTCCCGTTCCCGTGGCCGGCGTGGCTGCTGTCGTCCGGATGGTCGGCCTTCGTGCTGGCTCTGGGCATCTGGATGTTCCGCCGGACCGAGATTCAGTTTGCCGACAAGCTCTAGGGTGCGCGATGAGACCGGTTCCGCCGACAGTTCTCCGGCAATGACCGAGCGTGAGATCGCCATCACGGTGCGCGGGCTGTCGAAGCGGTATACGCGCGGTCCTGAGAACGGCTGGACGCTGCAGCAGGTCTTCGGCGACGTGCTGACCGCTCCGTACCGCAAGTTGCGCGGCCTGAGCGCGCCGGTCCGGCCGCATGACGATGCGTTCTGGGCGCTCAAAGATCTTTCGTTCGACGTGGCGCGGGGCGAGCGTGTCGCCATCATTGGCCGCAACGGTGCCGGTAAATCGACGTTTCTCAAGATCCTGTCGCGGGTGGTCTACCCGACGGAGGGCGAGGCCCGGATTCGCGGACGGGTGACGTCGTTGCTGGAGGTCGGCACCGGCTTCAACTCGAACCTGACCGGCCGCCTGAACGTGTACCAGAACGCCTCGATGCACGGACTCTCGCGAGCAGAAACTGAGGCGCGCTTCGACGCCATCGTGGAGTTTGCCCAGATCGGGCCGTTCATCGACACCCCGATCAAGCGGTACTCCACCGGCATGCGGGCGCGGCTGGCGTTTGCGGTGGCGGCTCACCTGGACCCCGACATCCTGATCATGGACGAGGTGCTTGCGGTGGGCGACCTGGCGTTCCAGCGCAAGTGCCTCCAGCGTGTTGAAGGTATGGCGGAAGGCGATACGACCCTGCTCTTCGTGTCACACAGCATGGATGCGGTCGTCCGGTTCTGCACGCGTGGCATCTGGCTTGAAGGTGGGCGGATTGTCGCCGACGGTCCCGTGCGAGACGTGGCGGCGGCGTACGTCAACGGCGTCCTTGAGGTCAAATCGCAGTATGTCCACCATCCGGCCGTCAACGGTGCGGCGGCGCACGACGCTGGCGACGTGTCAGATGATGGCGCGGCACTTGACGCGGCGGCTGGCGACCACGTGCACAGCACTGCACCAAACACGGGCGGGCATGAGCGCGACGCGACGGCCACGGCCCTGGTTGCTGCACCCGTGACGGCGACACCGGAGGCCGACGTGCCAGAGGCCGACGTGCGGCTGGTGGGTGCGCGCGTGGTCAGCAGGCAGGGTCTGAGCGTCTCAGTAGTGCCGATGGACGAAGAGGTCGGCGTCAAGATCGACTACACGGTCGCCGGCCGTAGCGTGCTGCTGCTGCCGTGCCTGTTCCTGAATGCTCCAGACGGCACGCTCGTCTTCGCCGCCGTGCCACCGGAGACGGACACGGCTGCCATGACCCATGCCCCCGGTCGCCATTCTGCAACCGTCTGGCTCCCTGCCCACTTCCTGAACGCTGGGCAGTACACCATCGGGCTGGCGCTGGCCGGTCCGGACGAAGCGCCGCTGCGTCGCTATGTGCAGGTCGAAGAGGCGCTGTCGTTCCTGTCCGTCGAACCACGCCACGGCGGGGCGCGTGGGTTGATGCCGCGCGGGTTCCCCGGCGTCTTGCGGCCCACGCTCGACTGGCACCTGCAGCACGGCTGACGGATCAGGTGGCAAGCCACGCGCGCTGTCAGGCGGGCGCGGCTTGGTCACCTTGCCGTAGATAGCTCCTGGCCGTCGGCTGGCTTCCACGGGACGTGCCAGGCGCGCACGCGGACGGTGCCTCGGAGACCGTTCGTATCAACGGTCAGCGACGTGTTGCCCTGACTGCTGTTCACCGTGAGCCAGAGGACGGCACCCACCTGCTCCTGCGGCAGGCTGATCGACGGCACGCTGATCGCCTGCTGCGTCCCGTCCACGGTCAGGGCGACTCGGGCGAATTCCGGACCGACACTCGTTGCCATCACGAAATACGCGCCCGGGCGCAACGCTGCGGGCACCGCTATGGGGGTCCCCAGAGTATCACTGGTAGCCACAGCATCCACCGCCAACTCGCCACGAGCCGCTGACAGCCGTCCGTCTGCGCCGATGCGTGCAAACGACGGAAGGCTCGCCGTCCCACCAGGAACTTCGCGAGCGAACCAAAGGCGCGCCTCCGGCCGGCGGCCTGCGCCGTAATCCTGTTGCAGCGCACCAGCGAAGGCCAAGTCATCGAGCAGTCGCACCATCCGCTCTCGCCGCCGGTCCGAGTCGATCGGTTCCCCGGTGAACGTCGCGATCCGCCCGACGAACGTCTGGTACCATTCGTACTTGAAGACCACGGCGTCGTAGCGGTCGCGGCGGTCCGCCACCTCGGAGATCAGGTACTCGTACAGGGGCACGAAGCGGGCACCGCCTGCCGCCCAACTGACGGTGTCGGCATAGATGGGCGGCCGGTCATTCGCAGACGGCTCAAGACCTGCCATCGTCGAGACGAGCCGCATCCCGCGAGTCTGGACTTCCACCGAACCGCCGAGATGCCGTGTTGGGTCGGCCACCAGCGGCCCGACGTAGCCCGCGCCGAGCGCCATCATCGCCAGGAGCACCGTGCAGCCAACTCGATAGCCAGCACGTGACCACAGGGGCGCGGACGTTCGGCCGATCCGCAGCGCGGCAACGAGCAGGAGCAGCGTCATCCCGGTCAGGCCATAGAAGTACACGGCATAGTCTGCGTGCGGCCGCAGGACGGTGATGGCCGCCGTGAGGAACGTCGCTGCCCAGCAGGTCAGGAGCGCCATTGAAAGCGCCTTGACGTTACCGGATCGGCACGTCCGCGTCGTCCAGAACCAGGAGGGCACGCCCATCATGACGAGTAGGAACCCGATCCCCCACAGCGCTGCCAGAACGTCGCTGGCGGCGCCGGCGAGCGGCGTGCCACCGTACGGCTGAATGGCAACGCGCAGCGCATTGATAGTGACGTGCAGCCGCTCCGGCAGTCCGGGTACCAGCGGTGGATAGGCTGCCGCGAGATTGTCCAGACGCATGCTGAGATGCGCGGCCTCAAAACGGGCGTTGGCCTCATAGTACGCTGAGGTGTTTTGCCAGTCGGCGGCGAAGTACGCGGTCGTCGCGACGACGGGCACTGCACAGGCAACCAACCACCAGCGGGCCAAGTGCCCGGCTGGCGGGCCGGCGCGCCCCAGCAGCCAGGAGGCGGCCCACGACCCGATAACTGCGCCCCCATAAGCAAGCCCGAACAGGTGCATCGTGGCGGCCATGCCGGCCATGAAGCCGCTTAGGGCCAGACGCGCTGCGTCGCGTGGGCGGCCCGTGGAGGGCAGACAGGCGAGCAGGACGCTCACCCCGCCAAAGAAGAAGATGTCCTGCTCGAAGCGAAACGACCGCGCAACGAAGAAGACAACAGGATTGAGCAGGAGGAGCGGCACGCTCAAGATCGCGGCCGGCATCGACGCGCCAAGTTGCCGCGCGACATAGCTCAGCAGCAGCCCGACGACGACAACCTCCAGAGCGCTCAGATAGCGGTCAAGGGGGGCACCGATGCTGGTCAGCCGGTGAGCGACCATCCGCAACAGTGCATTCGCCGGTGGGAACTTCGGGCGCTCGCGATTGTTCAGGAATCGGTCGAAGGCGACGGTGTCGGACCAGTCGCCGTACATCGTCCCACGGTCATACTGCGACGTGAACCACCATTCGTCGTTGCCGACGGCCGGGAACGTCGCGATGCCGGTAAACACCAGGGCGACAGCTGCGACAGCTGCGACAGCCAGCAACGCGGCGAACAGGCACTGCGCCAGCTGTGCCGTACGCGGTCGTTGACGAGATGGGGCGAGTGCAACCACGCGTTCCCGAATCCATTCACTAACCGTAAGGGCCAGCCAAGCATCTCCTCGTGCAGAACACGAGAGGGCACAGCCCTGGAGCCGGGGCCGGTCAGCGAATGTAGCGCACGCACTCGCCGGGTTCAAGCGGGCGACGCGCGATGCGACCGCTCAGCCCGACAGTACGCCCATCTTGCGCCCGCCCTGCCCGTCTGGGAGATGAGCGGCAGACGCGATGATCCCAGACGGGCCTGCGCCTGGCCCTGGCTTCACCGTGCTACCGACCCGCCAGTCGAGCCGTTAGCCGACCGGCTCGGCCTCGCGGAGCAGCGCGGCGCGGCCATCTGCTACGGCAGCGCAGGACGGGCGGCTGCAAATCGGGATCAGTCCGGCCGTGGCAATCCGGTCCTCGAAGCCGTCGCGCGCCCGACGCTCCAGCAGGTCCAGCAGGCTCGGGTGCAACCCAATGTGCTCCCCGCGCGTGATCGGGATGCCTGGGTACGCCTCGCGGGCCTCCACCAGCCGGTTGTCGATGCGTTTGAGCAGGACGCCAGTATTCAAAAAGTACGGCACCGCCACGATCCGGTCAGCACCGAGCCGCACGCAGCGCTCGATGACATCAGGGACGCTCGGGCGCGTCAGGCTGACCCAGGCCGCTTCGACCTGCGGATAACGGTCGCCAGAGCGTTCCCAGAACAGGCGGGCCGCCTTGCAGAGGTCGCCGTTGGCGTCCGGGTCGCTGGTGCCCGCGCCCACCAGGATCACGGCTGTCTTGCCCGATGCTCCGTCGCCAGCGGCATCATCCGCGCGCGTCTCCAGCGCCGTCAGCAACTCGTCGGCAGCCCCGATCGGCGGCAGCAGGTCAAGCGACGCCCAGCCGCCGGCCTCACGTGCGGCGCGCAGTTCGGCAGGCAAGTCTTCGCGGACATGGCCGGCCGGAAACAGGAAAAATGGCAGGGCCACGATGCGGCGCGCGCCAGCGTCCAGGCACTGCTTCCAGCCGTCCACAATCGAGGGGAGGCCGTCATCGCCAGGGAACTCCAGCACCGAAAACACCACTGGCGTCGGCGCGAGCCGCTCGACGAGCACCGCGTGGATACGTCGATACTCATTGCGGGCGTCCGCATCGCGACTACCATGAGCCATCAACAACAGCGCCTGACCAGGGAAGGCTTGAGACATTGCTATTTCACCTATCACTTCGGCACGCAGGCGTGCGAAACACGAACAAAAGACGAGTACGGGCTGGCAGCAGGGCGACACATCGAGAGAACGACTGTCAAGATCGTGTGCAGCGAGGATAGCATGCCGATTTCGAGCGGGGCACCGATTCGGCGGTGCGGCCACCGACTTCATGGGCGACGAACAACTCGACGGATAGCGGCAGGGGCGTGGTCCACGTCAGCGCACCTTGTCGCCATTGCACTTGCGGCTGCGGTCCGCCGTCACCGATGATCCCGTCGCCTTTGAGCATGCTATGACAGCGCCCAACCGACCGCGTCCACCACTGATGGCGAGCCGACGTGCTCGGTATCGAACGCTTGCATGGCTCATGTTCCTGGCGGCCCTGATCGGCACGGCGCTCGGTTGCAGCGTCGGCGGGCCGGCCGCGACGCCAACCGTCGAGCCGTCGCCCAGCCCGGTCCCGCGCCCGACCGCCGAGCCGGCCGCCGCTGTCGCATCGTGGTACGTCGCGGCGCAGGCCCAGGAAAGTGAGCAGGCCGTTCGGGTGCGGGCCGACCTGACCCAGGCAGAAACGGATGCGCTGGCGAAGGCGTTCGCGCGACGCTACCCGCAGGTTCGCATCGACTGGCGGCGCGGATCGGACGCCGATCTGCTGCAACAGACGCTGAACGAGGTGCGAACTGGGACGGCTGACTGGGACATCTACATCGGAGACAGTGGGCCGTCGCTGAAAACGGCGCGCCAGGGGCTCCGCTGGACGCCGCCTGAAGGTCGCGCGGTGTCTCCGGACCTGGTTGACGCGGAGGGCGCGTGGTACGCATTGGCGGCGACCTATCACGTCGTGCAGTACAACACCGATCAGGTGACGCCGAACGTCCTGCCGAAGAGCTACGAGGCGTTGCAGCACCCGGGCTACTTCGGGCGGCTCGCTCTCGAAGAGCAGAACCTCGTCTGGCTGCGCGGACTGGACGAGACGCGAGGTCGCGAGGCCACCACGAACCTCGTCAGGGCGCTGGCCGAACAGGCCGTCACGTTCCGCCGCGACGCGCGGACCCTGGTCGCCTTCGTCACTGCCGGCCAGCAGGCGGTTGCGATTGACGCCCGCCTTGATGTTGTTGAGCGCGAGCGGCGGGCCGGCGGGAAGACGCTCTGGGTGGCCTACGACCCGGTGATTGCCCAGCCGCTGGCCATGGTCCTCTCCGCCGCGACGGACCGCCCGAACGCGACGAAGCTGGTCGGTAACTTCCTGCTCTCGATGGACGCCCAGGCGATCCTCGCCGACGCCGGCCGCGTCCCCAGCCGGATCGACGTGGACCCGGAACCGCAAAATCTCGTACGCGGGATTCGGCCGCGCATCGTCCTGCCGCCCGAAGGCCCGGCCGAGCGCGAGTATCGGCGACTGTGGTCCGACCTGTGGGGCCGGCGCTAGAGTTCGCAAGATATTGCCGCCACCGGCCGGCAGACCCTATCCTAGCCAGGAGGGCGGGTTGAACGTGGACCGCCCATCACGTTGTTTTCGGAAGGGCGGCCGGCGTGCACACGACTCGGTTTGGCGCGTCCCCCGGTGCGAACTCCGGGCCGACGGCAGGGGCC
>JBBQBU010000180.1:0-10453 GCA_038318015.1 Chloroflexota bacterium
GCGGGCCTCGGTAGCTCCAAACGGTACCGGCAGCGGCGCGTTGGCCTCGAAACGGTCGCCGTAGACATCGCCGCTCACCATGCCCTGTCCGGTGTAGACGGCGTAGGTCATCGTGCGCCAGTAGCGGGCGCGCGGCGACTCAATCTTCAGGACCGGGTTGGTGCCAAGCTCAAAGTTGTCGCGCGGCTGCATGGTGTTGCCGAACGCCAACCCGACCACCACGATCGGTGGCCCCTGGACGCCGCCGAACACCCGGTCAATCTGGCTCTGGCCGCGCTGGAGGGTGTCCAGCACCTTCGACCAGACCGGCTCCATCAGGTCGTTTGGCGGCTCGGCTGGCCCCTGTCGCGCCATCACGAGCACCAAGCCGATGGCAACGGCACTCGTCACCACCACGTTGCGGACCACCTGGCCCTGTACAGCCAGCCCGGCCGTCGTCCAGAAGTCCTGGCGGCGCGACAGTTCCAGTCGCACCAGCAGCAGCAGCCCGAAGAAGAGCAGCAGGTAAAAGTGGTAGTTGAGTGAACTGTAACTGTAGGACAGGTGCAGCAACAGCAGCGCGGCACAGACGACTACCGTCGCGCCGCCGCGACCCTTCGCGAAAACCAGCCACGCCGCAACGTAGCCGAGCGTCACCGCCAGTACCGCCATGAACACCGCAAACATGACGTTGTCGCGGCTGTTCCCGCCGTTGATGACCGTGTCCATCCACGTTACCACGTGCCACGATAGTTCGTTCAGCCTGCCTTCCCAGGTCGCTGCCGTCATCCTGTTGCCGAACCGCTCAACGATCAGTTGCAGGCCGATCAGCAATGCGAGGACGTGCGCTACAACGGGCCGGAGGCCGCTCTTGGCACCCATGATGCCGACGCCCATCATCATCCAGGTCATCGGCACCAGCAGGTCGAGGTTGTCGGCCCACTCTGCTTCGTAGACCGAATGCACGACACACCAGAGCATCGCCCCGAGGAACAGGATCGACAGCCAGCCCTCGCGAGGGCCGTATCGTCCGATAGCCGGCATGGTGTTACTCCTGGTAGTGGGGAAGTGGGCCGCGTGTATCAGGGGCAGAGTTTGCGGGTACAGCAGTCCCGGTGAGAGTGAACACCAGGGCTACACCGGAACGCTTCGGCCGCCGACCAGCGGCGAGGAAAGTGCCTGTTGCAGCGACGCGCCGCGCTTGACGACGTAGGTTGGCACCCGCGCGCCAGCCAGGGCGCTCAACGTGCCGAGCGAGGTGGGCACGCGCCCGAAGGTGTTCGCTTCCAGCAAAACGGACTGGGCATGGACGCCCCGCAAGGTCAGGCTGCGCATCAGGCTGACCCAATTGTCGTCACGCGAAGCCGTCACGACGACGATGGTGTCCGTCCGACTGAAGCGGCGCTGCTCCGTGACGAGCAACTCAGCGAGCGGTGTGCCCCGGACGGGCCGGACGAACGCCAGCACCTCCAGGATCTTGAGCAACTGTCGGGTGCCCCGGTCGGGCTCTAGGTGCAGCCCCTGCGACGCAAAGCCGACCGCCCGATTCTCGTCCAGGAAGTACTTTGCCAGCGACGCGCAGATCGTCACGGCGTACTCTTCGACCGACTCAACGCCAACGCCAGACATCATGGTGGCGTCTAGATCCAGCACCAGCCAGATATCGGCGAACGGGTCAAGCTCAAACTCTTTGACCATCAGTTGCCGCTGGCGGGCGGTGCTCTTCCAGTGAATGCGGTTGAACGTGTCGCCGGGGCGGTACTCCCGCACGCCAGAGACGTTCGTCGTGGTGTGCGGCACCCGCTCGCCCTGCAGCGCGCCACCGGTCAGGTCGCCGTCAACGCGGCCGAACGATACGAGCGGCAGCGCCACGGGGTAGACCACCAGCGTGCTTGACCCGTCTATCTGCCGGCGCTGCCGGAACAGGCCAAAAGGGTCGCCGCTCTCAGCGAAGACCGGGCCAAGCTGGAACACGCCGCGTTGCTGGCAAAGCGTGTGCACCGGGCGCACAAATCGCCCGTACGGCCCGAGCGACACGACGAAGCTGGCGGAATGCTCCGGATGCCGGCCTCGGTCCTCAATCTCCAGCCAGAGCTTCGGAATCCAGGACCGATTCTCGACGATGACGCGCTCGTCAAAGTACGAGCCGACCTCGGCGCGCAGGGTGCGGGTGCGGCGCTCGAAGTACAGCGAGCGCAGCCCGATGATGCTCAGCACGTAGGCGATCACCAGCAGGAACGCGATGGCCCAGGCGGCATAAAACATCAGCGGCCAGCCGCCAGCGAGAGCCACAAGGCTCGTGATGGCAAGCAGGGCTAGTATGCCGGTTGGGCGGCGCCTCACAGACAATCCCTTCGCACAAGCGCAGCGAACACGGAATCAGGCGGGGACGCGGCTCCCCGGAACCGGAACATTGGTGGTCAACTCGTCCACGATGGACACGCCCGAGACATCCTTGACCCGGGCCGAGGGCAGGACAATGATCCGGTGCGACATGACCGGCATCGCCAGCGACTTCACGTCGTCCGGCTGCACGAAGTCGCGGCCCCGCATCAGTGCCAGCGCCTGGGCCGCCCGCATCAGCGACAGCGACGCACGCGGGCTGGCCCCAACGTAGACCTCGGGGTGGTTGCGGGTCGCATTCGCCAGATCGACGATGTACCGACGGATCAGGTCATCCACGAACACCTCGCGGACGGCCTGCTGCACGCGTAACAACTCGGCCTCCGACGTGACCGGCTCCAGCGACTCAATTGGGTGCGCCCGCTGCTGCCGTTCGAGAATGCTCATCTCTTCGTCGCGCTTCGGGTAGCCCAGACGCACGCGCAGCATGAAGCGGTCAAGCTGTGACTCGGGCAGCGGAAACGTGCCTTCGTACTCGATGGGATTCTGGGTCGCCAGCACGATAAACGGGCGCGGCAATTCGTGCGTGGTACCGTCCACGGTGATCTGCTGCTCTTCCATCGCTTCGAGCAGGGCCGACTGCGTCTTCGGCGTCGCTCGGTTGATCTCGTCAGCCAGAACGACCTGGGCAACGACCGGCCCGGGCCGGAACTCGAACTCCTCGCTGCGCTGGTTGTAGATCGAGACGCCAGTGACATCGCTCGGCAGCAAGTCAGGGGTGAACTGGATTCGCTTAAACGAGCAGCCAAGCGAACGCGCCAGCGACTTCGCCATGACCGTCTTGCCGACGCCCGGCACGTCCTCGATCAGCACATGCCCCTGGCCCGCAAGCGCAACGATCGTCAGCTCAAGCTCGGTCCGCTTGCCGACGACGACCTTCTCCACATTGTCGAGGACTGCTTGAAGAACTTCATTCGGACGCCGATCCATATATCCTCGCTTAGCGCCCGTGGCACTTCTTAAATTTGAGTCGGCTCCCGCATGGGCAGGGATCGTTGCGACCAACCTTCTTCCCGGCCTTCACTGGCTGCTTTCCACTCTCTTCATCGCGATTGGTAGACTGGGGCACGGGCCGCCGCACAGGCTCCAGGCGCGGGACGACATGATAGATGGCGTAGACCACGTCATGTCGAATGGTCTCAAGCAGGCTGTCGAACATCGAGGCCGCTTCGACCTTGTATTCGACGAGCGGATCACGCTGGCCGTACGCACGCAGGTTGATGCCCTCGCGCACATCGTCAATCGCCGTCAAGTGCTGAATCCACAGCCGGTCGATGACGTGAATCATCCACTGCTGCTCAAGGACGCGCATCAACTGGGCCGAGAACTGTTCTTCGCGGTTGTTGTAGATGTCGGCGGCAACCTCGTTGAGGTAGTCGGCCAATTCGTTCCCGTGATGCGCCTCTAACTCCTCAACCGTCACCGTCTCCGGCAGCGGCAGGAGCTTCGTTAACTCTGCGTGCAGGCCGTCGTAGTCCCAGTTCGCCGTGTCCTCGCCAGGCAGGTAGCCATCCAGGAGCACCTGGATCTCTTCGGCCACCCACTTCTCAATCATCGGGCGCAAGTTCTCTTCGGTCAGCACCTTCTTGCGGTCGGCGTAAATCACTTCGCGCTGCCGGTTCATCACGTCGTCGTATTCGACTACGTGCTTGCGGATGTCGAAGTTAAACGCCTCGACCTTCGTCTGGGCGTTCTCAATCGCCTTGTTGACCCAGGAGTGCTCTAGCGGCACGTCCTCTTCGAGGCCCAGCTTGTCCATCAGCCCGGCGATTGACGAGCCGCCAAATCGCTTCATCAAGTCGTCTTGAAGCGAGACGAAGAAGCGCGACGACCCTGGGTCGCCCTGGCGGCCTGCGCGGCCCCGCAACTGGTTGTCGATGCGGCGAGCCTCGTGGCGCTCAGTACCCAGGATGTGCAGCCCGCCCAGCCCGACTACGACCTTCTTGTCGCGAGCGCAGATCCCCTGCGCTTCCGTGATGGCCGCCTCGACCTGCTCGGTCGTAGCGGTGGTCCGGTCAAGCCCCTGCTTCTTCAGGAACTCATCGGCTAACCCTGCGGCGTTGCCGCCAAGCAGGATGTCAACGCCGCGGCCCGCCATGTTCGTAGCGATGGTAACGGCGTTCGACCGCCCGGCCTGCGCGATGATGTTCGCTTCGCGCTCGTGCTGCTTCGCGTTCAGGACTTCATGCGGCACGCCGGCCCGCGCCAGTCGCGACGCTAGCAGCTCCGACTTCTCGATGGAGACGGTGCCGACCAACACCGGCCGTCCCGTCTGGTTCAGCGTGCGAATCTCCTCGACCACGGCTCCAAGCTTGGCGTCCTCGCTCTTGAACACCAGGTCGGACATATCGTCGCGGACCATCGGCCGGTGCGTCGGGATCGGCACTACATCCAGGTTGTAGATGCGCCGGAATTCGTCAACCTCGGTCATGGCCGTGCCGGTCATGCCGCCAAGCTTCGCGTACAGGCGGAAGTAATTCTGGAAGGTGATTCGCGCCAGCGTCACGTTCTCGCGCTGGACGCGCACGCCTTCCTTCGCCTCAATGGCCTGATGAAGACCCTCGCTGTAGCGGCGGCCGGGCATCATGCGGCCGGTGAACTCGTCCACAATGACGATTTCGCCATCCTGCACGACGTATTGGTCGTCACGCTGGAAGAGGAACTGCGCCTTCATCGCGTTTTCGAGGTAGTGGCTCAGTTCCATATTCTCGGGGGCGTACAGGTTCTGCACCCCGAGCAGTTTCTCTACCTTGTCGATGCCATCTTCGTTGACCTGAAGTGACCGAGTCCGGGCCTCAATCGTGAAATCTACTTCTTCGCGCAGGCGCGGCACGACTCGCGCGAACATCGCGTAGTAGTCGGTCGCGTCTTCGGCCGGGCCGGAGATAATGAGTGGCGTCCGCGCCTCGTCCACGAGGATGTTGTCAACCTCGTCAACGATGGCGAAGTACAGGTCACGCTGAACCATGTCATCCTTGCGCCACACCATGTTGTCGCGCAAGTAGTCAAAGCCGAACTCGTTGTTCGTGCCGTAGGTGATGTCGGCAGCGTACGCTTCGCGGCGATGGGTCGCCGGCCGCAGCCCGATTAGCGCCGCTTCTTCAGCCTGGTAGGTCGGGTCGTAGATGAACGCCGCTTCGTGTTGGATGATGCCGACGCTCATGCCGAGCGCGTGGTAGACCTGCCCCATCCACTGCGCGTCACGCCGTGCGAGATAGTCGTTCACGGTCACAACGTGGACGCCCCTGCCCGTCAGGGCGTTAAGGTACGTCGGCAGCGTGGCGACGAGTGTCTTGCCCTCACCCGTCCGCATCTCGGCGATGCGGCCCCCGTGGAGGATCGCGCCACCGATCATCTGCACGTCGTACGGACGCATTGCGACGGTCCGGCGCGACGCTTCCCGGACAACGGCGAACGCTTCGGGCAGCAGACTATCGAGATCCTCTCCCGCCAGATGCCGACCCCGCAGCTCGGTCGTTTTGTCCCGCAGCTCGTCGTCGGAGATGTCTTGCAGCTCCGGCTCAATCTCGTTGATGTCCTGAATGTACGGCTCGACCTTTTTGAGCTCTCGCTCCCACGGCCTACCGCCAAGCAGTCGGTTAACCCACCCTAGCATGGCCTGCCTCGCGCTGATCTTTCGTGCAGAGTATACCAGCGCCTTCCCGAGTGACCGTCTGTAAATGCACTATGGCCGCACCGCAGCCAACGAATTTGACGCATTGCGCATGCGCCCTGGCTACGGAAACGAATTAGCCCCCAGTCCGGATCTCCAAACTGGGGGCGGGTTGGCGATTTGCCGGAGAATGGCTTCGGCTACGTCAGGCCGGGACGCCGAAGAGCGCGCCCACGGAGCCGCCAGTATGTATCCGACTGATGGCCTCGCCCAGGTGCAGGCCGATGGGCAGGATGCGAAAGCGCGGCATCCGCTTGTGCGGGTCGATGCGGCAGGTGTCTGTGGCAACCAGCGTTGTAATCTTGCTGGCTTCGATCCGCTGGATGGCCGGCCCTGACAGGACTGCGTGCGTGCAGGCCGCTAGCACGTCGCTGGCACCCTCGCGGCGCACGATCTCGGCCGCGTTGGTGATCGAGCCGGCCGTGTCGATCTCGTCGTCCATAATGATGGCCGTTCGGCCGCGCACGTCACCGATGATGCCGAGCGTCTCGCTGGAGCTGTCGTTCGCCAGCCGCCGCTTCTCCACGAACGCCACCGACCCGCCGATCATGTTCGCGAAGTTGCGGGCGCGCTTGGCAAACCCCAGGTCTGCCGCCACGATGACCGGGTCGATCAGTTCCATCGCCCGGAAATAGTCGGCGATGGGGAACATCGCCGTCAACTCGTCCACGGGGATGCGGAAGAACCCCTGGACCTGCCCGGCATGCAGGTCCATCGTCAGCACGCGGTCAGCACCCGCCGCCTGGATCAGCTCCGCAAGCAACCGCGCCGTGATCGGCACGCGTGGCTGATCCTTCTTGTCCGACCGCCCGTAGGCGAAGTACGGGATGACGGCCGTGATGCGGCTGGCCGATGCTCGCTTCAGCGCGTCAAGCATGATGAGCAGTTCCATCACGCTCTTGTTGACCGGTGAACACGTCGGCTGGATCACGAACACGTCATGCTCGCGCACGTTCTGGTTGATCTTGACGAAAATATTCTCGTTCGTGAACTCGAAGACCTCGGCCCGGCCGAGCGGCACGCCCAGGTACGCACAGATGTCGCGCGCGAGCTGTGGGTGCGCGTTGCCTGTAAAGATCGAGAGCTCGCCGTACAAGATCCCTCCCTGACCAAACGAAGCCGACTGGCTGCCAGACATCGCCAAGGATACCACCGCTACCCGACCGAGTTCGTCACAAGGGCGCGACGACGCGCGCTCCATCATGACGATTCTTCGCGCAGGCCACGCCCGTCTGCGGCCGCACCACCCTGCGCACACGCCCGTACCGACTGATTGCTGCACCTCCCGCTGCTAAGTCTGGTGGACATCAAAGCGCCCCTACCATGGTGGGTAGGGGCGCTTTCAGCGTTCCCAAGACCGCTGTGCTCAGGAGCCTGTTGCCGTGCCCGGTATCAACCTGGGCTTCGGCTGCGGTGCAGGTAAGCTCGTTTCCGTCGATTGGGACTCCACCGGGGTGGCCGGCACGTCAGCCGAGCCGGCCGGTGGCCCTGGGTCTTCGCCGATGAACACCTTCTCCAGGCGCTCACCGTCGATAGTCTCTTCGCGCACCAGCACCTCCGCCAGTCGGTCCAACGTCTCGCGCTTCTCTTCGAGGATGCGCGTCGCCTCGACATACGCCTGATCGATCAGCCGGCGGATCTCCTCGTCGATGGCTTCAGCGACCTTCTCGCTGTAGTTCTTCTGCTCGCCGATGTCGCGGCCCAGGAAGATCATCTCTTCCTTGTGTCCGAGGGCTACGGGACCGAGCCGATCACTCATCCCGTACTCTTTGACCATCTTTCGTGCGATGTTCGTCGCCACTTCGATGTCGTTCTCGGCGCCGGTACTCATCTCACCGAACACCAGCTTCTCGGCCGCGTGCCCGCCCAGCGTCGCCGCCAATCGGTCCTCAAACTGCGACTTCGTCCAGAGGTAGCGGTCCTCAGTCGGCAGATAGCGGGTGTAGCCGCCCATCATGCCGCGCGCAATGATCGAAATCTTGTGAACGGGGTCGTGGTTCTTCAGGAACCGTCCGACCACCGCGTGCCCACCCTCGTGGTACGCTGTCACCCGCTTTTCGTTCTCTGAGATTAGGCGACTGCGGCGCTCGGGGCCAGCGATCACCCGGTCGATGGCCTCTTCCATTTCGCTCATGCCGATGGTCTTCTTGTTGCGGCGCGCGGCCAGAATTGCCGCCTCGTTGATGAGGTTGGCAAGGTCCGCACCCGAGAAGCCCGGCGTCTGCTTCGCCAGCGTGTTCAACTGGATGGTCTTGTCGAGCGGCTTGCCCTTAGCGTGCACTTCAAGGATGGCGCGGCGACCGTTGATGTCCGGCTGCGGCAGCACCACCTGTCGGTCAAAGCGGCCCGGCCGCAAGAGCGCGGGGTCAAGCACATCGGGGCGGTTGGTCGCGGCCACCACGATCACGTTCGTGTTCGTGTCGAAGCCGTCCATCTCCACCAGGATCTGGTTCAAGGTCTGCTCGCGCTCGTCGTGGCTGCCGCCGAGTCCCGCGCCGCGCTGGCGGCCGACCGCATCAATCTCGTCCACGAACACGATGCATGGGGCGTTGCGCTTTGCCTGGTCGAACAGATCGCGGACGCGCGACGCGCCGACGCCGACGAACATCTCGACGAACTCGGAGCCGGAGATGCTGAAGAACGGCACACCGGCCTCGCCGGCCACCGCCCGCGAGAGCAGCGTCTTGCCCGTTCCTGGCGGCCCGACCAGCAGGACGCCCTTCGGGATGCGGGCCCCCAGCGCCGAGAACTTCTCAGGGTACTTCAGGAACTCAACGATTTCCGACAGTTCCTGCTTGGCCTCTTCCACACCCGCGACATCCGCGAACGTGATTGACGGCTTGTTCCCCATGAACATGCGCGCCCGCGACTTCCCAAACGACATCGCCTGATTGTTGCTGCCCTGAGCCTGCCGCATCATGAAGAGCAGGATCGCGCCGAAGAACACCAGCGGCAGGACACTCACCAGGATATTCAGCCAGTTGCTGAACTGCGGCGGGTCGCTGACGCGGTAGTCAACCCGGCTGATCTCTTCGGCCGTCACGCCGTACGCGCCGAGCAGCGCCTGGAGCGAGTCCGTGCGCTCCTTCCGGGCGGTGAACTTGCCGCGCCCCGGAATCTCAATGCTCAGCTTATCTTCGGCCACGTCAATGCGCTTAACTTCGCCGCGCTTGACGGCGGCTGCAAGCTCATTCAGCCCGATCTGCTGGCTGTCGCGCTCCATGCCTCCCGGCTGAAACACCGTGAAGAAGAGCGCGATAATCGCTACCAGAATGATCAGGTAGACGAAGCTGTTACGCAGCCACTTCGTATCCATTCAGGCCTCCGAGCGGTCCCCTGCCGGCTTCACCACTGAACGCCGCGGCGAGAAGGCGGCTGCGCTGCGATTATAGCAGAGCGGTCCGCTTATCCTGGTATTGGATAGGTCTGTGTTCTCATGACGCATCTCGACCGGTGTCCCGGTACACCTCTGGGCGCAACACGCCGATGTACGGCAGGTTGCGGTACCGCTCGGCATAGTCGAGGCCGTAGCCAACGACGAATTTGTCAGGCACCGTGAAGCCGGTGTAGGCAATTGGCACGCTCAACGCGCGCGTACGCTCTTTGACCAGCAGGCCGCAGACCTTGATGCTGGCCGGGCCGCGCGCCGCCAGCGACCGCAACAAATAGTCAAGCGTCAGGCCGCTGTCCACAATATCCTCAACGACCAGGATATGCTGCCCCTCTACTGAGGACTCCAGGTCTTTCAGGATGCGGACGATGCCGCTCGACTTGGTGCTTGAGCCGTAGCTGGAGATCGCCATGAAGTCGATTTCGAGGGACAGCTTTATCTGGCGAGCAAGATCCACCAGGAAGAGGACGGCCCCCTTGAGGACGCCGAGCAGCAAGAGCCGCTCGCCGGCGTAGTCGGCGGTGATCTGCGCGCCAAGCTCGGCGACCCGCGCGGCCAACTGCTCCTCAGTAATGAGCACCTCGGCCATGTCGGCATCGGGATTCCAGGGCCTGTCAGCCACGGTCGTCACGTCCTTCCTCATGCGGAGTTCTGAGCGTGAGCGGTGCAAAGTTCAGGTCATCCCCGGAACGAGTCACCGTCAGACCGCCGCCCAGTTCGGCGCGCGGTGGACCCTTCGGGCGGCTGACTGCCAGCGCCCGCTCGACGGCGTCGAAACCGATCTCAGTGTAGCCCGCCTGGGCAGCGATCCTACACACGATGCGGCGCTGCAACGCGACCGGCTGACCTGCCAGGGCGTGAACGGAGACAGTTGCGCAACGTTCACCCCATCGGATGATCTCACCGCTGCACTGCGCCGTGACGTTGTCGAGCCATCGGTTCTCGTCCTTCATTACTGTCGCGAGCCGGGCAATAGCGTCGTCGATGGCCGGATTGTAGGTCCGTAG
>JBBQBU010000181.1:0-10424 GCA_038318015.1 Chloroflexota bacterium
CACCATGATCTTTCGGCTAGACGCGGCGGCCGACTGCCAGCGCGGTGCCGGACGGCCTGCCCCTGACGGAGCATGCCGACGCCTCGGCGATCTCGGCCGCCGGCATTCGCCTGAAGACGCGCCCGCGCAGTGCTCCGACCGCGCTGTCTCGTGTGGAGACCGGGCCGGTGCCGCTTGCCGCTCCGGCGGCCTAGCGACCGCTCGCGGTCGAAGGGGCGGCCTCCCGGTTGCAGGGTATCCGCTGCCTGCCCCTCGCACGGGGCGGGCAGACCGATGGCGTGCTGGTGCTCGACGGCCTGTCGAGGGATCTCAAGCGACCCTGCATGTATTCCAGAGATCCCTCCGCTGCACTCACAGGCTCGTCCCGGTCGGGATGACAAGCTAGGGGTCAGGCTCGCGGAGTCTCCCCTGAGCCCATACGCTGCGCTCAGGGTGAACTCCGCGAATGGGGTCGGGATGACGTGTGAGATCCTTCGCTTCGCCCAGGATGACATTCACCGTTGCAGATGAACCGTGATTGCCTGAGGTGACCGTCGTGGCAGTACCACGCCCGCAAGCCATCCCGTAGGGCGCGATAAATCGTGCCCCTTCATGCCCTTCCCCTCGACGTTGGCCTAGCGGTCCGGCTGCGACGGCTCCGAAATCGTCTCCAGCGTGTCGCCGCTCAGGCCGTTGTCGCGCAGGTCCACCGCAAGGTCGCCCAGCGACACCACGCCGACGAGGCTGTGGCGCTCGTCCACGATGGGCAGCCGGCGGATGCGATGCTCCCGCATGATGCGGGCGGCCTCCTCCACCATGTCATTCTCTGAGGCCCAGGCTACGCCCTGCGTCATGATGTCGCGGACGGGCGTCAGGTGCGGGTCGCGCCCGTCCGCCGTCGAGCGCAGGGTGATGTCGCGGTCGGTTAGCATCCCGATCAAGCGCGAGCCGTCGCAGACCGGCAGCGCCCCGATGTCCAGCCGGCGCATGATCAGGGCGGCGTCGGCCACCGTCGCGTCGGGCTGCACCACGCGCGGCTGGCGCGTCATCACATCAGCGATGCGCGTCCGCTTCGCAGCCGGCTTCGTGCTGCGCCGAGCCAGGTAGAACGCCAGCGCGCTTGCGGCCAGCAGTCCGCCCGTCAGCGCCAGGTCGGGCCGCACGGACACCGTCCAGTCGGACGGGACGTTGCGCCGCCACGCATCCTGGAGCGTCGTCGTCAGTTCGTCAGTGGACGGCATGCGCGTGCTCAGCGCCGAGGCGTAGCCCCCAAGTGCGGCAGAGTAGCCACCGAGGCCGTCCGACAACGCATCCACCTGCTCACCCATGCGCTGCCCTGTCGTCGGCCGGGACGACGGCCATGCGTAGTACGCAGCCGGCAGTGCCGCCGCAGCCAGACTGACCCACCAGGCGGGGTTGCGGTCCCGCGCAAACTCGGACGCCGAGCCGTAGCCTTGTATCAGCGCCTCAACCAGCCGCTCGGTGCGCGTCTTGCGCCGGTTGCGCCGCCGCATCAGGTAGGTGGCCGCCGCCAGCCCGCCAACGGCCAGCGCGCCCGTGGCAATGCGCCCGACGCTCCAGCCCTCGTTGGTCGGCTCGGTGCCCCAATCGTGCTGAATCCACTGGTTAGCGGCAGCCTGGGGATTGGCGGTCGTCCCGGAGGGTGCGGTGTACGTCGTCGTGGTCGCCGGCGCAGGTGCGGCAGCATTGATCGGCGTCGGCGTGCTCTTGACTGACTGCGACACGGCGGCCGGCGTTGCGGACGTGGTCGCAGCACGCACCGGCGACGGGGCTGCCGTGGTTCGGGCAGACTCCTGGCGGGGTTCGCGCAGCACAGTCGCGGAACTGACCGTCGTAGCCTTCATGGGGCTGCCGGACGGGGTGGTGGCACCGGATGTGGGGGCCGGGGCCGGCGCGGTCAGGAAGCGCGGCACGCTGTCGGCAGATGATGTCATCACGTCAACGGCCTGGGTCAAGCGGACTTCGCCGTCGCCGCTCGCGCCGATGATCTGGAACGGCACTTCGAACGCATCGAAGCCAGCCGGGCGGCCATCCACGACGAGCATGTTGCGGGCGGTGTCCACGTCAGTCACGTTGCCGACCGGCCGCTCAACGGCGTCGTAGACGGTCCACCCCTTCTCGATACGGGATGTCGCGGCGGGGCCGGAAACCATCGGCTCCTTGCCAGTGCGCGCGCTCTTGTCAGATGCCATGAGGGTTCTCCAGGGCCGCCGCGCTGCACCGGAGTCGGGCAGGTTCGGCGACGGGTGTTAGTCTGGAGACTCGCACGGTTCGTGCCGGCCTGACGGTGCGCGGTCTGGCCTTGCGGCCTGCACCCTGGGCGCAAAGAAGCCGCAGGGCTTGCACCCTGCGGCAATGGTCAACTGTGCGGCGTCACTGCGCCGGATGCGCGCCCGAGACGGTTTAGTCGTCGTCGTCGTTGACTGGCTGGTTCGACAGATCTTCGCTGACGTCGCCGCCTTCGGTCGTCTCGGTGTTGTAGTCCACTTCGTTCAAGGTGCGAAACATGGGTCCATCTCCTCGCGTCGTTGTTGGCTGTGCCACGGCTGGTTCCCCGCGTGTGCAAGGGCGCTGCACGTGCCCGCCAGCGCGTCCCCTCACTAACGTCACTATAGCACCAGGGCACGCGACCTGTTGTCGGCGCGGGGACCGCCCGCGTGTCCGCTCGGCGACACTCGCAGGTGGCGGCCAGTGCGGCAGGCGACTGGGAATGGCCGGCCACACGGCGCGTCGGCAACGGCCGACGACGCAAAAACGCGCTCGGGCCGCATGGCTGCGGACAACGAGCGCGTTGGTCCTGGTACGCCCGGAGGGATTTGAACCCCCGACCCCGTGGTCCGAAGCCACGTGCTCTAGTCCACTGAGCTACGGGCGCCTAGATGTGGAATGGTGACTGAGGTTGGGGTGAGCGAGGGGATTTGAACCCCCGATCTCCAGGGCCACAACCTGGCGCGTTAACCGCTACGCTACGCCCACCATGAGCCAGGGTTGAGCCTGACGCGCCTGAAGTGTAGCCGTCCGCAGGCGCGACCGGCAACGTTCTGTGCGCCCCCTCCGGACGCCGGCCTGCCTAGTCTCGCAGGTCCGGTGGCCATGGGTGGGCACCCAGCATACGCGGCATCGGGCGCTCGTACTGTAAGCTGGGGCCGTCGTCGTCCAGATCGTCGTCATCATCGTCGTGGCCGCCGCTGTGCGCCACGATCTCGCGGTCCGGGTCCAGCAGCATCTTGCCGAGGATGCGCTCGACGGCCGGGTGGTCGCGCCGCAACCGCGTGGTTGTCAGCGTCTTCCCGCGCGAACTCGTCTCCAACTGCTTGTAGAGGATGCCTTGCCGGATAAACTCCAGAATCTTGCCGTCGATCTGCTCGCTCGGCAGCAGCCCGACTTCAAGGCGCTGCTTCAGCCAGGCGATCAGGTTGCCCTGCGTCGGCAGGAACCCGCCGTACAGCGACCGCTCGTACTCCTCGACGCGGGCGATCAGCGCGGCGTCAACCTCCGGCGACGACACGACCTCCGACACTTCGAGGGCGTTCTCTTCGCCGGCCGCTATCACCAGATCGCGGCTGGTCGTCTCGGGCACGCCGCAGATGATGACGCGCTTGCCGAGCCGGTTCCGGAGCATCGCGACCACGCGGATGAAGTCACCGTCGCCCGTGAAGAACAGGAACGTGTCAATATTTGGGCGGCCAAGCGCCGTATCCACAATGTCGATGACCATATGCAGGTCGGCAATACTGCGAATGCGCTCGGTGCCGTCGCGGTCGCGGTAGCGCTTGACGGGGTAGTGCTCGGCCTCGAAGCCTGCCACGTTGAGGCGCTGACGAAGCTGGGGCGGGTGCTGCTCAAAGTCGGCGTACGCCCTGGCGATGCCAATCAGTCCATAGGTTCGCGCCTTGTCACGCCAGGCAAGCGGGTCCGGTTCCTGATGCCACCGATTGAGCATCGAATAGCGGATGTTTTCCAGATCGACAAACGCCGCGACTTCGTGCATAGCCTGCCCTCATCAGCGTTACGGCTGAAATTGTAGCAGTCACAGTCGCGAGGCGGTGTGACGGCTGAGTTATTCCGCCAGTCGCCGCAGTCGGTCTTCTTGCAGCAGGATCAGCGTGCGGCCATCAATGTTGATCCAACCGAGCCGGCGGAACCGCTGGAGCAATTGATTCACGGTCGGGCGGGAGCCGCCGACCATCGACGCCAACTCCGTCTGGGTCAGGCGCAGGGTGACGCGCACCGAGCCGTCTGGCAACTGTTTGCCGTAGTTGCGCCCCAGGTCAACCAGGGTTTTGGCGAGGCGGGCGGGCAGCGTCAGGAAGGTCGCGTCGCCAAGCTGGGCGTCGGCCTGCCGCAGCCGCCGCGCCAGAATTCGCAGGCAGAAGACGGCCGCTTCGGGGCGCGCCCGCAGGTACGACAGGAAATCGGAGCGGTGCAGCACCAGCAGGTCGGTCGGCTCGGCGGCGACGGCCGTCGCCGAACGCGGTTCCTCGTCGATGGCCGCCAGCTCTCCGAAGAACTCGCCTGGCTCGAACCGGGCGATGCTCAGCTCCTGGCCGTCCTCGGAGCGCAGGAACAGCCGCACGGCCCCCCGGGCGATGAGGTACAGCCCCTCGCCAGCGTCGTGCTGGTGAAAGATGGCCTCGCCGGTGTTGAAGCGGCGGATGCGGATGCGCGCAGCGATCTCGCCAAAGTACGGCTCCGGCACAGTGGCGAAGAGCGGCACGTCGCGCAACGCCCGGGCCACGCGCTCCGGCTCGGATGTCCTGGTCAAGTGCTGGGAGAGGTGCTGGCTAGCCACCGGTCCGCTCCTCGGGTCGGCGCAGGCCGCCCTCACCGCGCCAACGGCGTGGACGGCGCATCCGGGGAGGCGTCCGCTCGGCACGCTGGCGAGAGCAGGGGGTCGCCGTGCTCCCGTGTCATCGCGTCTGTCGGCCCCCGCCCGACGACCGGGCCGCCGCATCGAAAGCAAGTGTCTCCATGATGGTACTCGACCGCAACGGGGTGCCGTCAGAAGCCGCCGAAAATGACCCGTGCGGAACACTTTGCGGTGCGCGTGCACGTTGGAGGCCGTCCGAACCGTCATGGGGCCACCCATGACGTGATGCCCCGTCGTGGACTGCGCTCCACGGCCCGCAACATCAGCTACACGCGGCCCCACTGTTCGGCCGTCGGGTCGCGCGCCATCAGCTCGGCCAGGGCGGCCAGCGGGTCGCGCCCTTCGAAGAGGATGGCGTGGGCCTGCTCGGCAATCGGCATCCGCACGCCGAATGACCGTGCCAGGGCCACCGCCGCCCGCGTGGCCGGCACCCCTTCCACCACCTGCCGTGAGCCAGACAGTATCTCGTCTAGCGGCACCCCCCGCCCGATCTGCTCGCCGGTCCGACGGTTGCGGCTGTGCTGGCTGGTGCAGGTCGCAATCAGGTCGCCGATGCCGGCCAGCCCGGCCACGGTTTCGGCCTTGCCCCCCGCCGCCACCACCAGCCGGCTGATCTCGGCGAGACTGCGCGTCATCAGCGCGGCCCGGCCGTTGTCGCCGCCGCCCAGACCATCCCCGATGCCGGTCGCCAGGGCCACCACGTTCTTGAGCGCGCCGCAGAGCTCTACCCCGATCACGTCCGGGTTGGTGTAGACGCGGAACGTCGGCCCGTTGAGGATCGCTTGCAGGCCGGTGGCCGTCTCCGGGTCCGCGCTGGCGACGACAGCGGCGGCCGGGATGCCCCGCCCGACCTCCTCGGCGTGCGTCGGGCCAGAAAGCGCGGCAACGCGGCCGTGGTGGGTCGGCCGTAGCTCGCTCTCGATGACCTGGGACAGCCGCAGCAGCGTGTCGCGCTCCAGCCCTTTGGTGCCGTGCACGACCAGGACGTCGTCGGCCAGCAGCGGCCCGAGCCGGTGGGCAAGCTCCCGCAGCGCCGCCGAGATCGGCACGACGACGACCGCCGCGCAGCCGTCCACCGCCGCCGCAAGGTCGGCGGTCGGGGTGATGGCGGCGTCCAGGCTGGCGCCGGACAGGTACGCCTCGTTGGTGCGGGTCCGGGCCAGTGCTTCGGCCTGCTCCGGGCGTCTGGCCCAGAGCCTGACGGTGTGCCCACCGCGCGCCAGCACGACCGCCAGCGCGGTGCCCCACCCCCCGGCGTTGAGGACGGCTACTTCGGCCACGCGCGTGCCTCCCTCTCCTGGGCGGCCGAAGGAGCTCGTGGCTGCCGTTCTGGCCGCGTCCTGTGGTCTGGCGATGCCTTCGTCAGCACCATCGTTATAATGGCGGGCGCTTGCAGGTGCTCCGCAACGGTTGCAGAGATCGGAGTGGCGCCGTAACCGTCTCGTGCGGAACAGTTGCTCCAGCGGCACGGCCTATGCTGGCATGGCTAACCTGGCACTGAGGGGGATCGCTGCATGGATGTAGCGTTCCAGATGCTCATTGGAGCGGTCGTCGGCTACCTGCTCGGGATCATCCCGTCTGGTGGGATGGTGGCCCGCGCCCACGGCATTGACCTGACCAAAATCGGCAGCGGCAGCACCGGCGCAACGAACGTGCTGCGCACGCTGGGGACGCGCTGGGCGGTCGTAGTGGCCGTCATTGACTGGCTGAAGGGGACCATCGCCGTCCTGGTGACGGGGCTGATTATCGGCGGTGCGCCGTGGGACGTGGGCAATTGGGGGCAGGTGGCGGCCGCCATCTGTGCGGTGCTCGGGCACTCGTTCTCGCCGCTGCTGGGGTTCCGGGGCGGCAAAGGCATCCTGACGGGCGGCGGCGGGCTAATCGTGCTGGCCCCGGTGGCGCTGCTGATCGCCCTGGTGCTGGGGGCCATCGCGATTGCCACGTCGAAGTATGTGTCGCTCGGGTCGCTCGTGGCGACGGTCGTCGCGAGCGTCATCGTGCTGTGGCAGGGGTTGTCGGGCAACGGCCCGCCGGCGTTCATCCTGTATGCGACGCTGCTGCCGGCGTTCATCCTGATGACCCACCGCGGCAACATCCACCGGTTGGCGACGGGCACCGAGCGCAAGCTGTCGAAGACGCGCGTCCGCGAATAGGCCCCAATGCCCTCACCCCTAAACCCCGTCTCAAGCGGGAGCAGGCGGGCCGGCCGCGGCTCGAACTGTTCGAGATCCTTCCAGAAGACCGCCACGGAGCCATGTCATCCTGAACGGCTGTGATATTTTGGGGTGGGAGGCGGCTGGGGGAGTAAGCGTCGACGTGCGGGGTCCGAGCGAGCATCGTTGGTCGAAGCGGAGCGGGGATCGGAGGGGAACGGCGACGGAAGCCGGCCGTGGTGGCGGGACAGGGGCCGGGAGTGCGGGCAGCTAGTCGATTTTGGCCAGCAGCGACGCCATCTCGATGGCCGCCACCGCCGCCTCGTAGCCGTTATTGCCGGCCTTCAAGCCCGCCCGGTTCAACGCCTGCTCGACCGTGTGCGTCGTCAGCACCCCGAAGATCGTCGGGACGCCCGTGTCCAGCCCGACCCGCGCGACGCCCGATGTCACCGCGCCGGCCACGTGGTCGTAGTGGTCCGTCTCGCCCTCAATGACGGCACCCAGGCAGATGACCGCCGCGTACCTGCCCGTCGCCGCCAGCTTCTTCGCGACCAGCGGAATCTCGAAGGAGCCGGGCACCCACACTACCGTCAGGTCGTCGTCGGCGACGCCGTGACGCCGGAGCGCCTCGCGGGCACCGTCCAGCAGGTAGCCCGTGACGATCTGATTGAAGCGCGCGACGACCACCGCGACCTTCATGCCTGCGCCGTGCAGGTCGCCCTCCAGCGTGCCGCCCATGATTATTCCTCGACGCCGACGGGCTCAACCCCGACCGGCCCAGCGCCAACGGCGTTCAGCCCGGACTCCAGGTCGAGGATGTGCCCCATCTTCGCCTGCTTCGTCTCCAGGTACTTGCGGTTCGTCTCGTTCGGCCGCGTCACCAGCGGTACCCGGTCGATGACTTCCAGGCCGAAGCCCTGGATGCCCGCGCGCTTGCTCGGGTTGTTCGTCAGCAGCCGAATCCGCCGCAAGCCGAGGTCTACCAGAATCTGCGCGCCGATGCCGTAGTCGCGCGGGTCCGGCGGGAACCCGAGGTGCAGGTTCGCCTCGACGGTATCCATGCCCTCTTCCTCCTGCAGCCGGTACGCCCGCAGCTTGTTGACGATGCCGATGCCGCGCCCCTCGTGGTGCCGCATGTACACCACCACGCCCCGGCCCTCGTCGCCGATCATCTGCAACGCCTTGTCCAACTGGTCGCCGCAGTCGCAGCGCAACGAGCCGAACACGTCGCCTGTCAGGCACTCCGAGTGCATCCGGACCAGCGGCGCGGGGCCGCTGCTCAGGTCGCCCTTGACCATCGCCATGTGGTGCTGCTTCGTCACCACCGACTCGAAGGCGATGCAGTTGAAATCGCCGTGCGCCGTCGGGATGATCGCTTCAGCCACGCGCTGCACCAGGTTCTCGGTGCGCCGCCGGTACTCGACCAACTGCGCCACCGTAAACATCTTGATCTTGTGCTGGGCGGCGAACGCCAGGAGGTCCGGCAGGCGGGCCATCGTGCCGTCAGCGTTCATCACTTCGCAGATGACGGCGGACGGGTACAGGTTCGCCATCTGCGCCAGGTCCAACGACGCTTCGGTATGGCCGGCCCGGCGCAGCACGCCGCCCTCGGCGTAGCGCAGCGGGAACAGGTGGCCCGGCCGCACGATGTCGTCAGGCGTCGCGGTGTCGGCGATTAGCGCCTGCACCGTCAGGTAGCGGTCATACGCCGAGATGCCCGTTGACACGCCCCGTCGCGCATCCACCGAGACGGTGAAGGCGGTGTCCATCGACGCGCCGTCACGGGCGACCATCAGCGGAATCTGCAGCTCGTCCAGGCGCTCGCCCAGCATCGGCATGCAGATCAGCCCGCGCCCGGCCGTCGCCATGAAGTTGATCACGTCCGGTGTGGCAAACTGCGCCGCGATGGCGATGTCGCCTTCGTTTTCGCGGTCCTCGTCGTCAACGATCAGGACCATCCGCCCCATGCGGTACTCTTCAAGGGCCTCTGGGATGGAGCAAAAAGACGCGTTCGGCTCCGATCCGTTAGTCGTAGGCCGGGGTTCGGTAGCACTCAACGTCGTCCCTCCAGGAGACTTTCGACGTACTTAGCGAAGACGTCGACTTCAATGTTGACTGATGCGCCGACCGGCTTGGTCGGCATCGAGATCATAGCCTGGGTATATTCGACGAGCGCGACGCCGAACCGGTTCCCCGTTTTCTCGGTCACGGTCAGGCTGACGCCGTCAAGACAAATGTACCCCTTCACCACGATGTACGGCATCAGGTCGTCCGGCCCGGTGAAGGTGACGCGCAGGGAATCGCCGTCCACCTGCTTGCCGGCGACTTTGCCGACGCCGTCCACGTGCCCCTGCACGTAGTGGCCGCCCAGCCGCCCGCCCACCAGCAGCGAGCGTTCCAGGTTGACCCGGTCGCCCCGCGACCGCTCGTCGAAGTTGGTGCGCCGCAACGTCTCCGGCGAGAGCCCTACCCAGAAGCCGTCTGGGTCAAGCTCGATGACGGTCAGGCAGGTGCCGTCAACGGCGACGCTGTCCCCCAGCGCCAACCCCTCGCGTGCGGTCTTCGCAGCAATCGAGAGACGGGTGTGGTCCTCGACCGTGACAAGCTCGCGCACGGTGCCCATCTCCTCGACAAGACCGGTGAACATCGCGGCAATCCTTTCGGTGTGATCGCGCTCGGGGGCCGACGTAGCGGCCAATGGGTGTCCCGCAGCCTGGGTCCGGTGGATCATTACGGCTTAATGATGCGCCACCAGGAACAGTGTGTGCGGAGTTTGGGTCGGGGCGCTGTGCCGGATGTGACTATGGCACCGCCGAAGTGCTGCCGGCAGCAAGTTCGGGGGTGAGCCGACCACGAATCAGCAGCGCGCCGCCGAGGCGGTCATAGGTCAGGCTGTGCAGATCAGCAGCGGGCATGGCACCGCAGGCGGCGGCCTCCGATGGCAGCGGGCCGCCGGACGGGTCTCCAGATGGCGATTGGACGCCGGACGGGTCTCCAGATGGCGACTGGACGCCGAGCGACGGCGCAACGAAGACTGCCATGTGGTCCAGCAGCCCGCGCCGCACGAGGTCGGCAAGGGCGGCAGGGCCGGCCTCAACGTGCAGCGCCGTCACGCCGTTCGCGGCCAGGCCCGTCAGCGCCGGGTCGGCAGCCAGCAGCGGGGCCACGTCCGTGATGGTCTGGTCGGCGGCTGCGCGCAGGCGGGCCACCTCCGCACGGGCCGCGTCGCCCAGGCTGGCTGCGTCAAGCGGCAGGGGCCGCCCGTCGAGGCCCAGGGCGTACAGGGCCGTCACCAGCGGCCGGCCGCGTAGCAGCCAGCAGAGGTACGCCTCGTTCAACTGGCGGGCTTCCCGCTCGTGCGAGCCGAGATGCACGCGGATGCCAGCCTGTTCCAGCACGTC
>JBBQBU010000182.1:0-10378 GCA_038318015.1 Chloroflexota bacterium
GATGTTCGCGCCCCGCAGGGGCCGTCGTTCGTGAAGCCGAAAGGCTCCGCCGTTCGTGGGAGAGGGGGTGGGGGTGAGGGCTACAACGCGACCGTCGGCGGCCACGGCGCACGAGCAATGTGTCAGGCAGGAATCGTCGCCCCGAGTTCCTGCGCGGTCTGTTGAATCGCCTCCCAGGTCGCTTCGGCCAGTTCGATACCATCGCGCTCGCGTTGCACCCGGTTCCGCTGTTCGGGCTGCCCTGGCACGAGGACGCCGTTCGAGCCGGGCGCAGGCGGGACGCTGGTCATGCGCTCACAGATGGCGGCAGCTTCGGCGGCAAACGCCTCGGCGGACCGCACCGCCGAGGGATCAATCGCCAGGAAGAACGCGCCGTTCTTGCCATTTCGGGCGTCTGGTGCCTCGTCGGCACCGGGCAGCGCAATCGACAGCATCTCGATGGCCATTGCCAGCGCGAACCCCTTGTGCCCGCCAAACGGCAAGAGCATCCCACCGCCCGTGTAGAACTGTTCCACGTCGTTGGTCGGGTTGCCGTCGCCGTCCACGATCCAGCCGTCCGGTACTGGCGCGTTCTTGGCGCGGGCGACCCGCAACTTCCCTTCGGCCACCGCAGTCGTCGCGTAGTCGAGGACGAACGGCTTCGCGCCGGCGACCGGGATGCCGAACGCAATCGGGTTGGTGCTCAAGACGCGGCCAGCGCCGCCGAAAGGGGTGCCGGCGTACGGCCCCGACCCCCACGAGACGCCCAGCATGCCGATCACACCGGCGTCGGCCGCCTGCTCGGCCCACTGGCCCAGCCGGCCAATGTGGTTGACCCGCGTCACGGTGACGAGGCCCAGTTCATTCTTGCGTGCCTTCTGCGCTGCCAGGTCCATGCAGGTGCTGGCCGTGAACTGCCCGAATCCCCAGCCGCCATCGACCTGGATGATGCCTGCCCCCTCGTTGACGACCTCGGGGCGGGCTGCCGGCAGCAGAGCACCGCGCTGGATCTGTGCGACATAGCCGGGAATCTGGATGACCCCGTGCGAGTCGTGACCCGACAGGTTGGCACTGACCAGCGAGTCAGCAACGAACTGGGCAATATCGGTTGGCGTGCCAGCCGCCTCGAAGATGGCGGCGGTCGTGGACGTGAGCGCCTCGGCCGAGCGTGTCAGCATGATGTCCCCTTCAGCACGGCCGGACTGCGACGCCGCGCGGCGACATGAGAACGCGGCAGGTGTCCCGTTGTCAACCGTTCACAACGAACTGGGTACTGCTCAAGCGCGCCCGAACGGGACGACCCAGACCCAGACCACCACCGCGAAGGCGATCCACCCCGCAATGACCAGGAGATGAAATATCTCGTGGTAGCCGAAAACGCGCGGAAACGGGTCAGGCCGCTTCAGGGCATAGATGGCGCCGCCGATCCCGTAGAGAACGCCCCCTGACATGATGCCGAGTAGCGCGGCCAGGGGTAAAATCTGCACGACGCTCGGGAGCACCAGCAGCCCGGTCAGCCCGGTCAGCAGGTAGAGGCCGACGCGTGGCCCCGACGTGAGCCGCACGTGAAAGACGGCCACACAGACCCCGATGACGGCCAGTAGCCACACTGACACCAGCAGCAATGCCTGATCCCAGCCGGTCAGCACATTCACGCCAATGGTCGTCGTCGTGGCCGCGATCATGACGTAGATGTTGCCGTGATCGACGGCGCGCCACACCTTGCGACGCACCGGCGTCCAGGTGACGATGTGATAGAGGGCGCTACAGCCGAACAGCCAGACCGAGGATAGGCCGTACAGCAGCATCGTGGAGAGGCGCGGCGCATCGCCCAGGCAGCGCAGCACCAGCAGGACCGTGAAGATGCCGGCCCCCAGCGCCGCGACCGCGTGCGACCAGCCACGCAGCAGCGGACGCCGTGTCAGATCGGCCAGATGCGGCAGCGATTGCGACATATCCACAGGAGTGACTCCCTCTGCGTCTGCCATTGAACTCTGCCACCGTCAGTGTACGCGCCGCGTTGCGTCGCTAGTTGCATAGTGCAGCACCGGCGACAGCACGACGTGTGCTCAGGTGCATTATCTGAGTGTCACGTTCCCGACAGCCGTGCAATCTCGCCGGTCGGAGGCCCATGTCGGGCTGCACCAACAGCGCAACTCGGCCGCTGTGAGCGAAGACTGTATGGATGACGAGTAGGGCACTGACGACACACCGCCACCGGCGAGATCGCGCCCTACAGGTACTGTTCCGGGGCGCGTCTGTATCTGCCGCGAGCGTGGCGCACGGCGGCACAATAGGTGACGGCAGCATACGCTCTGCGTTACGCTCCCGCGCATAGATCTCCGTGCTTGTAGAGGCTCCCGCCGCATGTTCCGCCAAATCCTCAAGGTGTTTTCCGACCGCATCGGCGCGGTGCCCAATCCGATCTCGGCGAGCAGCGAGCAGGCCGGCCCGAGGACGCGCGGCGCGACCGTCACCAACAGCATTTGCCCGTACTGCGCTGTCGGTTGCGCCCAACTGGTCTACGTCAAAAACGGCAAGATCATCGACATCGAAGGCAGTTACGACAGCCCGATTAATGGCGGGACGCTCTGCCCAAAGGGCGCGGCGACATTCCAATTGGCGGTCAATCAGCACCGCCTGACCACCGTGAAGTATCGCGCGCCGCACAGCGACCACTGGGAAGAACGCCCGCTGGCCTGGGCAACCGAGCGCATCGCGCAACTGGTGAAGCAGGCGCGGGACGCCAGTTTTGAGGAGCGTGATGAAGAAGGCGTGGCAGTCATGCGGACTCACGCCATCGGCCACTTCGGAGGCGCGACCCTGGACAACGAAGAGAACTACCTCATCAAGAAGCTGTTCACCGGCGGCCTGGGCATCATCGGCGTCGAGAACCAGGCCCGCATATGACACAGCAGCACCGTGCCCGGTCTGGGCACGCGACTCGGGCGCGGTGGTGCCACGACGACCCTGCAGGATATGGCGAATAGTGATTGTGTGGTCATCATGGGGTCGAACATGGCGGAGAACCACCCGGTCGGCTTCCGCTTCGTAATGAAGGCGAAATCGCGCGGGGCTACCGTCATCCACATCGACCCGCGCTTCTCGCGGACCTCGGCCCTGGCCGACTACGTAGTGCCATTGCGGGTCGGCAGCGATCTTGTGTTCCTCGGCGCGCTGGTCAGCTACGTGCTCGAGCAGGAGGCATACTTCAAGGAGTACGTGCTGGCGTACACAAATGCCGCCGCCATCATCTCGGAGGAGTTCCAGGACACCGAAGATCTGGACGGACTGTTCAGCGGCTTTGACCCTGGCCGAGGCACCTACAAGACGGACACCTGGGGCTACGAAGGGGACAGCGAACGGGCGCAGGGGGGCGGGCCGGAGCACCACGGCCAAGACGCGCAGTCGGTGGCACAGAGCGCGGCCGGCGCGGATGCGTCGATGCCGACCGACCCGACGCTTCAGCATCCGCGCTGCGTCTTCCAGATCCTGAAGCGGCACTACCGGCGCTACACACCGGAGATGGTCGAGCAGGCGTGCGGGGTGCCGCGCGAGCAGTTCTTGAAGGTGGCGGAGACGATTGTCGCCAACTCGAACCGCGACCGCACGACCACGTTCGCCTACGCCGTCGCCTGGACCCAGCACACCACCGGCACCCAGACCATTTCGTGCTGCGCCATCCTGCAACTGCTGCTTGGCAATATCGGGCGGCCGGGCGGTGGCATCATGGCGCTGCGCGGGCACGCGACGATCCAGGGGTCAACCGATATTCCGACGCTCTACAACCTGCTCCCCGGCTATTTGCCGATGCCGAGTGCGGACGACGGCCACCACGACCTTGCCGGCTACCTGAAAGATGTCGTGACGCCGACCGGTGCGCTGCACAGCGCGCCGAGTTACATGGTCAGCTTGCTCAAGGCGTGGTACGGCGACGCCGCTCAGCCCGATAATCAGTTTGGCTACGATTTCCTGCCGAAGCTGGCCGGCGACTTCTCGTTCCAACCGATGCTGCTGGCCATGCACGACGGAGACCTGCGCGGCCTGTTCTGCATGGGCCAGAATCCGGCTGTGGGGGCGCAGAACGCGCGGCTGGTGCGCGAGGGGCTGGCGAAGCTCGACTGGCTGGTGGTGCGCGACATCTTCGAGACCGAAACGTCGTCGTTCTGGAAGTCCGCGCCGGAGGTACTGGACGGTTCCGTCTCGCCGGCCGATATCGGCACTGAAGTCTTCCTGCTACCGGCCGCCGTCACCCCCGAGAAGGACGGCTCGTACACCAACACGATGCGGTTGGTGCAGTACCACGACCGGGCGGTGGACCCGCCGGGCGACGCTCGCTCTGAGGCGCACTTCCTCTACCACCTGGGCTTACGCCTGCGCGAGTTGTACGCCGACAGCACCCTGGAGCGCGACCGGCCGCTGCAGGCGCTGACCTGGCAGTACCCGACGCACGGCCCGCTAGCCGAGCCGGACGTAGAAGCGATCCTGGCGGAGATCAACGGCTACGCCGTCGCCGACGGCCAGCCCGTGCCGCACTACGACGCGCTGCGCGACGACGGCACGACGGCCTGCGGCTGCTGGATCTACAGCGGCATCATGCCGGCGGCCGGGCAGAACCGCGCCCGCAACCGCGACGGCGATGCTGCGGAATCGCTCGGCTGGGGCTACGCCTGGCCGAACAACGTCCGCATCCTCTACAACCGGGCATCGGCCGACCCGGACGGCCGTCCCTGGTCTGAGCGCAAACGGCTGATCTGGTGGGACGCCGCGGCCGAGCGCTGGGCCGGTCGGGATACACCCGACTTCCCTGCCACGAAACCACCTGACTATCAGCCGACGCCAGGTGCGACTGGCCTGGACGCACACTCCGGCGCGCAGCCGTTCGTGATGCTGGCGGAGGGGCTGGGGCGGCTGTTTGTGCCGCACGGCCTGAAGGACGGCCCGTTGCCGACGCACTATGAGCCGTTCGAGTCGCCGATCAGCAATCCGCTGTACGCGCAACAGACCAACCCGGCTGCCATCGATCTGTCGCGGGCCGGCAACACGTACCATCCGACGGCCGAACCGCTGTACCCGCACGTCTTGACCACCTACCGCCTGACCGAGCACCACACGGCCGGCGCGATGAGCCGCTGGCTGCCCTGGCTGGCCGAGCTACAGCCGGAGGGCTTTGCCGAAATCGGGAAATGGCTGGCCGACAGCATCGGCGTCGAGAACGGCGCGTGGGTGACGATCAGCACGGCGCGCGGGGCCATCGAGACGCGCGTACTGGTCACAGATCGTTTGCAGCCGCTGACCGTCATGGGACGGCGGCTGCACCAGATTGGCCTGCCCTGGCACTACGGCTACGAAGGACTGGCGCGCGGGGCCGTCGCCAACGACCTGACGGCGCTAGTCGAAGACCCCGACTCGTTCATCCACGAGGCCAAGGCGCTGACCTGCGCGATTCGGGCGGGCCGGCAGCATGGTTGATCTGCTGCCTCAGCACGGCCCGACATCCGAGCCGAAGCGCCTCGGCTTCCTGACTGACGCGACGCTCTGCATTGGCTGCAAAGCGTGCGAGGTCGCCTGCAAGCAGTGGAACCAGTTGCCGATGGACGGCTTGGAACTGACCGCCAACAGTTATGACAACACGAAGGATCTCGGGGCGAGTACCTGGCGGCACGTCGCATTCGTGGAGCGCTTCGAGGGCGGCGCGCCAGCCTTCGAGCAGCCGGCCTTTCAAAGCGGCTGGCTGATGTTGAGCGATGTCTGCAAACACTGTGTCCGGGCCGGCTGCATGGAAGCGTGCCCGACCGGGGCCATCGTCCGCACCGAGTTTGATTCGGTGGTCATTCAGCAGGATATCTGCAACGGCTGTGGCTACTGCATCCCGGCCTGCCCCTTCGGCGTGCCCGACATCAGCATGTTCGACGGCAAGGCGCACAAGTGCACACTCTGCTACGACCGCCTGAAAGATGACCTGGAGCCAGCCTGCGCCAAGTCCTGCCCGACCGACAGCATCCAGTTTGGCGAGGTGCCACTGCTGATGGAGCGGGCGAAAGATCGCGTTGAGGAGTTGAAGGCGCTCGGCGTGGGCGGGGCGCGCATCTACGGCGACGAAGACCTTGGCGGCACCGGCGGGATCGGCGGCCTGAACGCCTTCTTCATCCTGACCGATGAGCCGGAAGTGTACAACCTGCCAGCTCGGCCAAAGCTGCCGCAGGACGAAACGCTGCCGGGGCTGCTGAGCACCCTGGGCGCGGCGCTGCTGCTCGGTGCCGGCCTGATCTTCTCGTTCAGAAAGCGATAGCGTGCGCCACATCGAAGACTCGGAGGGCCGCGAGGGGCGGCGCGGGCGACGACGCCCCGGTACATCGTACGGCTCGCCACCGATCCACAAGCCGCACTGGAAGTGGCTGATTATCTCGTACTTCTTCCTGGGCGGGCTGTCGGCCGGCAGCTCCATCGTGGCGACGGTGGCCGACCTGTTCGGCAGCCGCGATGATCGCGACACCGTGCGGGCCGGTCGGTATCTGGCGCTGCTCGCTGTCATCCCCTGCCCGATCCTGCTGATCCTCGACCTGGGGCGGCCCGAACGGTTCATCAATATGCTGCGGGTGGTCAAGCTGCGCTCGCCGATGTCGCTGGGCACCTGGGCACTGCTGGCATACAGCGGCTTTGTGACCATCTCCACGGCCGCGCAGGCATCGGAGGATGGCCTGGACCGCGGCCGCTTGCCGTGGCTGCGCCGCTTGCCGGCTGGCCTCATCGGTGCGTTGGGCACGCCGTTCGGCTTCTTTCTGGGCGGCTACACCGGCGTGCTGCTCGGAGCGACGGCCGTGCCGATCTGGGCGAAGAACGCGCGGCTGCTCGGACCGCTGTTCCTGTCGTCGGCGCTGGCGGTGTCGTGCGCGGCGATCTCGCTGGTGGTGGCGCTGCTGCCGGGCCGCCGCGACGGTCGCCAGGGGGCGCTAGCGCGGCTCCAGCAAGCCGAGACGCTGGCCGCCGGCGGCGAGTTGCTCGCGGTCGCTGCCATCCACCTGCACAGCGGCCGGCTCGGCGCGCCGCTCTCGGAGGGTCGCATCGGCCGACTGCACCTGTTCGGCTCCGTCGGAATGGGCATAGTGTTCCCGCTGGTACTGCATCGCGTTGGTCGTGCGGTCGGATTGCCGCAGCGACTTGTCACCGTCGTGGCGAGCGTCGCGTCGTTGATCGGCGGCTTCATCCTGAAGTACGCCGTGGTGATGGCCGGTCACGATTCGGCTGACGACCCGGCCGCCACGTTCGAGTTCGCGGGGGGAACGCTGCCGGCGGGTATGGAACCCGTCGCGCCGCGCACTGACGCCCCGGACGCCGGCCGGTGAGCTACCGCCCAGCCGAACTGCGTCGCGGCATGGACGTGTTCAGCGCGGACGACGTATACGTCGGCAGCGTGATCTGGGTCCGGACGATCGCTAGTACGGGGCGTGGGCCGTCGCCCCCGGCGTCTGTGCCACCGCCGGCAGCGCCCGACGGCCGCCAGAGTAGCACGGGTACCAGCCTGCGACCAGCCTTCTCAGGGGAGTCGCTCGGTCCGATGCCAACGGCCGGCATCGGAAACGGCGGCCCGATGCAGCAAACGCACGCGACCGCCTACGCCAGCCACCGGGCCGATGATGGCGCGCAGCCCGGCCGGCACGTCACGGAACTGGTGGTGCTGCGCCTGTTTGTGGCCTTAAACTGGGCGACATTGCGCCCGCGCTTGAGCCACATTCCTGTCGCGCTGGTGCAGGCGGCCTCGCTTGAACGCATCATCTTGGCGGTCAACGAGGCCGATTTGCACTGACGGCGCGCCCGGCCATGCCTCCCACCACGCACAATCGTCTGCCTCGCCGTGTGACCCGGCCTCATTGGCCCATCCTCGAATGATGGTGATGTCATCTTTGTCAAGCACACGTGCATCGTCATGGTAAAATCAGTCATCGGCTGCCCCGTCTGGCGGCTGAGACACAGGGAGACCCAGATGAGTATTGAGCGCCAGGATGCTGCCGCGAGCCTACCGACGACCGAGGACGAGTGGCGCGAACGGCTGACGCCGGAGCAGTTCCAGGTACTGCGTCGGAAGGGCACTGAGCGCCCGTGGAGCGGCGAGTACGTCCAGACGACGGCCGACGGCGTCTACAACTGCGCCGGCTGCGGGGCCGAGCTTTTCCGCTCGGACACGAAGTTTGAGGCGCACTGCGGCTGGCCCAGCTTCACGGAGCCGGTCAACACCGACCGCATCGAGTTCATCACGGACCGCAGTCACGGCATGACACGCAGTGAAGTCATCTGCAAGCGATGTGGCGGCCATCTGGGGCACGTCTTCGACGATGGCCCGATGCCAACCGGCCAGCGGTACTGCATCAACTCGCTGTCGCTCACACTGGACCAGTCCAAGAAGTAGCCCACGATACGCCAGCAGGCCCGGCGCGAACCTTCGTCGCGCCGGGCCTGCTGGCCAGTGGAAGCGGCGAGCGTCTTAGCGCAGCAGCGGCTTGAGCGCCCGGCCGGGCGTCGCCCCGGTGTGCTGGCCGTTTGCCAGGGCCAGGACGCCACTCACGAAGACGTGGCTCACGCCGGTCGCCGTGACGAGTGGCTGCTCGTAGGTGCTACGGTCAGCAATCGTCTTCTCGTCCCAGACGGCGAGGTCGGCCACGAATCCTTCACGCACCAGGCCGCGATCCTTCAACCCGAGGCGCAGGGCCGGGGCCGAGGTCAATTTGCGGACGGCATCCTCCAGCGGCATCACGTTCTGCTCGCGGACGAACGTGCCCAGGACGCGCGCGAACGAGCCGTAGCTGCGCGGATGCCGCCGCGACCCAATGCAGAGGCCGTCGCTGCCGTGGGTCGCCAACGAGTGTGCCAGCATCTCGTTCAGCGAGGCGTCGGATGAGGTGGATTGGCTGACGTAGGAGACGCCGAGGTCCGTCTCAACCAACAGATCACAGACATATGCCGGCGGGGTCTTGCCCGCTTCGTTGGCGGCCTCGGCAACGGACCAGCCCTCAAGCTGACGGCTCTCGCTGCTGTTGATGCTCGCCATTGTGACGTTGTCCCAGGGCGTATTCGCTGCCGTCATCTCGGCCTCAATACGCTCGCGGGTCGTCGCGTCCTTCAGGCGGGCGATGATGGCGTCGGGGCCGCCAACGTGCGTCCACTCGGGGAGCTGGCGGTGCAGCAGCGAGCTACCGCGCGTGTACGGGTAGTTGTCGAACGTGACATCGACTCCCTCGGCTCGGGCGCGCTCAAGCTGCCCCAGAATGTCGCGCGGGGTGTACGGCTTGTCCAGGCGGTCGCCGCGCAAATGAGAGATCTGGAGACGGACGCCAGAGCGCCGCGCGATCTCGATAGCCTCTGCGACCGGGTCCAGCACGCCATCGCCCAGGCTGTAGCGAACATGCGTCACGTAGATGCCGCCGCGCCGCGCCACAGCCTTGCACAGCTCAACCAGTTCGTGTGTATCGGACCAGAATTGCGGCGTGTAGTCGAGGCCGGTGGCGAACCCGACCGCACCGTCCGCCATGCCGTCCTCAACAAGCTGGCACATCTGCTCCAACTCGTTCGGCGTCGGCAGGCGGTCCTCCATACCCAGGACTTCCGCGCGGACCGCGCAGTGCGGCACCAGGAATGCCACGTTCGTGGACACCTGCTGGTCAAAGCGCGCCAGGAACGACGCGACCGAGGTCCAGTCCCAGGCGATGTCAGGGTTGCCGTTCAGGGCGGCGAGGTGCCGCCGCAGCAGCGCCAGTGTGTCCGGGCTGACCGGTGCGTACGACAGGCCGTCTTGTCCGAGCAGGTCGGTCGTAACGCCCTGATAGATCTTGCCCTCATGGCGTGGCTCGGCCAGAAGCATTACGTCGGCATGTGAGTGCATGTCGATGAAGCCGGGGCTGACAATCTGGTCGTTGCAGTCGATGGTGCGGGCGGCGTCATCAGTGGCGATGTGCCCGACCGCGACGATCCTGTCGCCTTGAATCCCGACTGAACCCCGGTACCAGGGATTCCCGCTGCCATCGAGAATGCGAGCGTGTTTCAGCAACACATCAAGCACGGTGTCCTCCGCAGGGAGCGTCCAGCATGGGGCGGTTCGCGCCCAGGCTCCCGCCGGCGTCGGGCAGCGACGAACCGCCGCCCGCACGGTCATGGGCGACGGTAGCACGCAGCGAGCGAGATTGTCGACAAGTGAGCGGCCACGGCAACGCCCCAGGTGGCGTGGCGGGTTACGGTGCGGCGATCTTGTGCCGGCCGCGCTGGAGCACCAGTTCACCCAGCGACCCGAGGTAGCCGTCAGGTGCAACTCGGCAGGGCTGTTCTGGTGCTTGCCCCAAGGGTACCACGTGCCGTTCATCTCGCGGGCGAAGTGGATGAAGACCGGGCCGTTCCACTCCGATATCTC